>NZ_JBFOCQ010000009.1:0-109644 GCF_040907805.1 Aeromonas sp. s3 | reverse complement strand
GCCAGCTGGCAGGCGCACTGGGTGGGCAGAGATGGCCTCAGGGCAGGTCGAGGGTGAAGCGGGCGCCGCCGAGCGGGGACTCGTCCACCATGATCTGGCCGCCGTAGCTGTGCACGATTTCGGTGACCACCGCCAGCCCGATCCCCTGACCGGGGGAGCTGTCGGCGCGCACCCCGCGCTGGAAGATCTGCTGCGACTTGCCCGGGTCTATGCCGGGGCCGTCGTCCTCGATCTCGATCCGCAGCCGGTCGAGCCGGCGGCTCACCGTCACCTTGATCTCGCTGATGGCGAACTTGAAGGCGTTGTCGAGCAGGTTGCCCATCAGCTCCATCAGATCCCCCTGCTCACCGGCGAAGAAGACGTCGTCGTCGAACTTGAAGCGGGTTTGCAGCTTCTTGTGGCGATAGACCTTGGCGAGGCTGGCCAGCAGCTTCTCGATGAGGGGCACCGGCTCGGTCCCCTTGCTGGCGAGGCGCTTGCGGCCGGTGACGGCGCGGCGCAGCTGGTACTGGATGATCTGATCCATGGTCAGGATCTGCTCATTGATGTTGTCGTGAATGTCGCGCCCCAGCTTGACCTCCTGGGCCGTCATCTGGATCAGCGCCAGCCGGGTTTTCAGACTGTGGGCCAGGTCGTTGAGGGCATGCTGGTAGCGCTGGGTCTGCTGGCGCTCGTTCTCCAGCAGCTGGTTGACCGACTCGGTCAGCGGCGTCAGCTCCCGCTCATAGTCGTTGGAGAGCGCCTCCCGCTTGCCGGCCCGGATCTCGTCGATCTGGCGCGCCATGGTGCGCAGGGAGCCCAGGCTCCAGAAGCTGGTGAGCAGCAGCAGGGCGCCGAGCAGGGCGTAGGCGAGCAGGGCCTGGCGGATGCACTGGTAGAGGTAGTCGCGGGTCTGCAGCAGGTAGCGCTTGGCGGAATCGACCATCACCACGTAATAGGTGGTGGGGCCGTCACCGTGGTTGCGCAAGAAGCGCAGGCTGTAGATGAAGTAGCTCTCGCCGTTCTTGATGGTGAGGCGCTTGAAGAAGTAGTCCTGATCCAGCCCGCCCAAGTACTTCATCAGATCGTCGCAGATGGAGTCCTTGACCTGGATCACCTCCGGCATGTGCAGGCTGGACCAGCTCAGCTGGCCATCGGCCCGGCAGATCAGGGTGTCCAGGTTGGGGTCGATGGCATCCGGAGTGAGCCGGCCCAGATCCGTGCTGGCCTGGGCGTCCGGCATCTTGGAGGAGAACAGCTTGGAGAGGTTCTCCTGCATGCGGGTGCTGGCCTTCTGGGCCTGCTCATCGGTGTGGCCCAGATAGAGGATGTAGACCGAGAAGGACATGATGAGCGCGATGACCAGCATGGCGCTCAGCATCAGCTTGATGTGCAGCGAGCGGCGGATGAAGCGCATGGGGCGCGGCAGACGAAAACCCATCAGCTGCACGACAGGTTGAAGATGTAGCCCTGGCGGCGGATGGTGGAGATGGGCTGGATGAGCCCCTCCGGATCCAGCTTCTTGCGCAGCCGGCTCACCATCACCTCGATGGTGTTGGGGTCCCCCTCGCCGTCGCCGTAGAGCTGATCCAGCAGCTGCTGCTTGGAGACCACCTGGCGGGCGTTGCGCATCAGGTATTCGAGGATCAGGTACTCAAAGCTGGTGAGCACCACCGGCGTACCGGCGATGGTCAGCTCCTTGCGGGAAAGGTCCAGCTCGTAGTCGCCAGCCTTGACCCTGGGAGAGATGAAACCGGCGCTGCGGCGCACCAGGGCATTGAGGCGGGCCAGCAGTTCGTCCTTCTGGAACGGCTTGACCAGGTAGTCGTCCGCCCCTGCTTCCAGCCCCTCCACCTTGTCCTGCCAGTTGCCGCGCGCGGTCAATACGATGATGGGAAAGGGGATCTGCTGCTCGCGCAGCTGGCGGATGAGCTGCAGACCGTCCATGTCCGGCAGGCCCAGATCGATGATGGCCACGTCGATGGGGTAGTCGGCGGCGTAATGGAGCGCCACCTGGGCGCTCTCGGTACTGTGCACCTGATTCTGGGCTTCGGTCAGCAGGGTGGTGAGGTGGTGATTGAGCAGCTTGTCGTCTTCGACCAACAAAATTTTCATAAGGTGCGCGATCATGGGGATCCAGGCTGTCAATTAGAGGGCTTATGACGGGGAGAGTCAATCCGGATCCTAACAGCCCCGCCTGTATCGGGACTGAATCAGCCCGCCATTGGTTATATGCCTCCAGACCATGCGCAGACGCTTCGAGCAATCATGGTTGAACACTTTTTCCTTGCATTGCACCAACAAAAAAGCCAGTCAGGGGCTGACTGGCTTTTTATTGGTGCTTATCGGGGATCAGTCGATGAGACTGGCCCACAGGTCGTACTCGTCCGCTTCGTCGATGCGGACCTTGACCATGTCGCCGGGCTTGAGGCCGGTTTCACCGTTCAGGTAGACCAGGCCGTCGATCTCGGGGGCATCGGCGGCGGAGCGGCCGGTGGCTCCCTCTTCGTCCACCTCGTCGATCAGCACCAGCATCTCTTTGCCCACCTTGCGGGCCAGCTTGCGGATGGAGACCTGCTGCTGCAGCTCCATGAAGCGCTGGAAGCGCTCTTCCTGCACCTCGGCCGGCACCGGATCCGGCAGCTCGTTGGCCTTGGCGCCCTCGACCGGGCTGTACTTGAAGCAGCCGACCCGATCCAGTTCCGCCTTGTCGATGAAGTCCAGCAGCATCTGGAACTCTTCTTCGGTCTCGCCGGGGAAGCCGACGATGAAGGTGGAGCGCAGGGTGATCTCGGGGCAGATCTCGCGCCACTTCTGGATCCGCTCCAGGGTGCGCTCGACGGTGCCCGGGCGCTTCATCAGTTTCAGGATGCGCGGGCTGGCGTGCTGCAGCGGGATGTCGAGGTAGGGTAGTACCTTGCCATCGCGCATCAGCGGGATGACGTCATCCACGTGCGGGTAGGGGTAGACGTAGTGCAGGCGCACCCACATGCCGAGCTTGGCCAGCTCTTCGCACAGGGCCACCATGCTGGTCTTGACCGGCATGCCGTCGTAGAAGCCGGTACGGTGCTTGACGTCGACGCCGTAGGCGGAGGTGTCCTGGGAGATGACCAGGATCTCCTTCACGCCGGCCTCTTTCAGGCGCTTGGCCTCGGCCAGTACCTCGCCGATGGGGCGGCTCACCAGATCCCCGCGCATGGAGGGGATGATGCAGAAGGTGCAGCGGTGGTTGCAGCCTTCGGAAATCTTCAGATAGGCGTAATGACGGGGGGTCAGCTTGACGCCCTGGGCCGGCACCAGGCTGGTGAAGGGGTTGTGGGTCGGCTTCTCCACGTATTTGTGGACGTGGCCGAGCACCTCTTCATAGGCGTGGGGGCCGGTGATCTCGAGCACCTTGGGGTGGATCTCGCGGATCTGGTTCTCTTTGGCGCCGAGGCAACCGGTGACGATTACCTTGCCGTTTTCGGCCAGGGCCTCGCCGATCGCTTCCAGCGACTCCTGTACCGCGCTGTCGATAAAGCCGCAGGTGTTGACCACCACCAGCTCCGCATCGTCATAGCTGGGCACCACGTCGTACCCTTCGGTACGCAGCTGGGTCAGGATGCGCTCGGAATCGACCAGGTTTTTGGGGCAACCCAAGGAGACGAATCCTACTTTGGGGGCCTGTTTTGTGTTGGACATCGCTCAATCACTCTTAGGTGGCTCTAGTTTTAGGGCGCGGATTTTACCGGAATGGCTAACCAAAAACTATACAGCCGGCACGCCGGAAGCGAACAATCTCTTTGCCCGGGCCACAATGGGCCGTCAAAGGAGAAAACCATGGTGGCAACAGGCCTTGCTGGCCGGCCAGCGGGGCCCTGATGTTTGTTGCTGACGCTTGAGTCAATTTGGCAGGAGAGTAAAAACAGGGGTCACTATACTCCCTGCAGGAATAGCAGAAGGACGTGCGGGATGGAGAGTTCATTTGGCGAAAAAGTGCAGAACGTGCACGCCACGCTCAGGCAGCGGTTTGACAAGTTGAGCCGGGTTGCGGTCGCCATCTATGACCAGCAGACGGACAAGCTCAAGACCTTTGCCCACAGCACGGAGGGGGGCTCGCCGCTGTTGCAGTACGAGGTGAAGCTGAGCGAGGTGCCCTCCCTGCGCTATCTGGCCGAGCGCCAGCAATCCAGGGTGCTCGATACCTTGGGCTCGCTGCAAGGGTCCCCCGCCGAGCACAGCCGCAAGCTGCTGGCGGCCGGTTATGAGTCGAGTTACACCGAGCCGCTGCTGTTCAACAGCCGGCTGTTCGGTTTTCTGTTTTGCGATGCCAGGGAGCCCGGCTACTTCGATGCGGCCATTCGCGGTGAACTGGCGGCATATGCCCAGATCCTGGCGGCCATCATTGCTGTTGAGTTCTTCTCCATCCAGACCCTGAACGGGGCGCTGACCACGGCGCGGGAGTTCAGCCGCTACCGGGACGAGGAGACCGCCAACCATCTGCACCGCATGTCAGCCTATTCACGGCTCATCGCCTGCGAGGTGGCAGCCCATTACCCCCTCAACGATGAGGAGGTGGAGTTCATCCATCTCTTCTCCGAGCTGCACGACATCGGCAAGATTGCGGTGCCGGACGCCATCCTGCTCAAACCGGGCAAGCTGACCCCGGAGGAGTACGCGGTGATGAAGATCCACCCGCTCAAGGGACGAGAGATGATCGCCCTGATGATCAAGGAGTTTGGTCTGGACGGCATCCATCACACCGACATGCTCAAGAACATCATTGCCTACCATCATGAACGTTTCGACGGCCAGGGCTACCCGGAGGGGCTGGCGGGGCAGGCGATCCCGCTGGAGGCCCGCATCGTCACGGTGGCGGATGTGTTCGACGCGCTCACCAGCGAGCGCCCCTACAAACAGGCCTGGCCGTTCGAAACGGCCTTTGCCTACCTCGAAACCCATGCAGGCAGCCAGTTCGACCCCGTCTGCGTCGCGGCGGCGCTGCGCAGCAAGGAGGCGTTTCGCGCCATCCATCAGCAGTATCGGGATCCGGCCATAACTTGACCTCTCGTTCACGCTCTCGGTGCTAGGGTCGGCTTACCTACCGGGGTGAATGCCTGGGGGCGGGCTCTGCAATTTGATAGAGATGCTCGGAGCAAGCGCTTGCGCAGCCACAAGGCCGGTCGCTAGTGCCCTGGCGCTCTGCCGCTAGCCGGGTTTGGCGCCACCAGAGCAGGGCGCTCATGGCCAGGATCAATGCGAAGGAGGCCAGCATGCTCAGCAGCAGGTGTGACATGATTTGTCCCCCTGTTGATGATTGCAGCCGCACTGCTCCGCCTGGTGACAACCACTTTCCCTACCGATCTGTTCCCCCTTGCGGCCGTTGCAGGATGGCCGGATCCCCTTGATAAGACCCCCGGCCTTGCTGGCCTTGCGGCGTGACGGACTGCCCTGGCTGGCGTCGGTCAGCGGCTGAAAGTGGGCAGCAGACAGATCAAGGTGCGCCGAGCGGTACTGCCATACCGATATCCCGGCATCGAGCAGTCGGCCCAGCATGTGCTCACCGATGTTTCGCACCAGCACCTGAGTGACGGCATGGGCCTGTAGCGTCGCCAGCAGGGCCTGTTTGCCACGGCAACCCTCGCCGTTGGCCGGGTTGGACATGGTCGCGAGCACCTCGCCGGCTGGACTGACAATCTGCAGCTGCTCAGCCCGGCTGACGTGGGCGGATGGCCGGCCCCGGCTCAACAGGATGGCATGGTTGCCTGGCACGGCTGCTGCTGTATTCACGTTCTGGTTCATTGCGCGATTTCTCCACCGGGTTGCGGGACGTCGGGTTGCATCAACAGGGCCTTACCTAAACTCAGGCACTCCACCACCTTGTAGCGGGCGCGCTTGAGGGTATTGGCCAAGGTCTGGCGAGAAACGCCCATGAGTCGGGCGGCCTCCTGTTGCTGCATGCCCTCCAGATCCACCAGGCGCAGCGCCTCAAACTCATCGGCGGCGAGGGCCACCTGCTCCAGTTCATGCATGGGGACACCATTGGGCTTAAAGTAGCTGTTGGCGGGGCGCCCGCAGATACGACGGGCTATTTTTGGTCTCGGCATAACGACTCCTAATTTGCATATGCCACATATACGCCGCATAAATGGCATATGCAAATTAAAGAAAAATGTAATTGAAAGGCATGATCTTGTTGAGAGGGAGCTTGCGGCTTCACGAGCAGAGTTGGCGGCAACTTGATCACTTCAATGATTCTTGTATAGTTGAAATGAAGGCGTATCCAACGAGAGACAAACATGAACAAAGAGACGGCCACCAAGGTCTTTGAATCGCTGGCATCCGGGATCCGGCTCGATGTGTGGCGGCTGCTGGTCAAGGCGGGGCTGGATGGGCGGGTCGCGGGCGAGCTGGCCGGCGAGCTCGACATCGCCCCCAACACCCTGTCGTTTCATCTCAAGGCGATGCTCAATGCCGGCCTCTTGTCGGTGGAGCAGGAGGGGCGCTTCCTGCGCTACCGCGCCAATATCCCCTTGATGCTGGACCTTATCGGCTATCTCACCGAGGAGTGCTGCGCCGGCCATCCGGAGGCGTGCGGCATGATGCGCGCCGAGTCCACTTGCTCACCCCATGTGCTGCCTGCGCAGCCCTGCTGCCACAAGGAGTAATGCCATGTCAGTCATTCAGATTTTCGACCCCGCCCTCTGCTGCGCCAGCGGCGTCTGCGGCACCGAGGTCGATCAGGCGCTGGTCACCTTTGCCGCCGATCTGGCCTGGGCCAGGGAGCAGGGCGTTGCCATCGAGCGTTTCAATCTGGCCCAGCAGCCGCTGCAGTTTGCCGAAACACCTGCGGTCAGCGCCTTTCTCACCCACGCCGGGGAGGAGGGGCTGCCGCTGGTGCTGGTGGAGGGTCAGGTAGTGCTGACCGGCCGCTATCCGAGCCGCGGCGAGCTGGCCCGCTATACCGGACTGCCCGCGCCGCAGGCCACCATCAAGGGCATAGTGAAAGCGGCCTGCCGTCCTGGCAGTGGTTGCTGCTAAGAGATTGATATTCGAAACCATGTCGTAACGGGAGAGGCTATGTATCACTTTCTGACCAATCCACCGCCGTTTCTCTTCTTCACCGGCAAGGGCGGGGTGGGCAAGACCTCGCTGGCCTGCGCCAGCGCGGTGGCCCTGTGCGATGCCGGCAAACGGGTGCTGCTGGTGAGCACGGATCCCGCCTCCAACGTGGGGCAGGTGTTTGCCACCGACATCGGCAATCGCATTACCGCCATCGCCGCTGTGCCCGGTTTGTCGGCGCTGGAGATAGATCCCCCCGCGGCGGCCAAGGCCTATCGGGAGCGGATCGTCGGGCCGGTGCGCGGCAAGCTGCCCGAGCGCGTGGTGCGCAGCATAGAGGAGCAGCTCTCCGGCGCCTGTACCACAGAGATCGCCGCCTTTGACGAATTCACTGCCCTGCTCACCGACCAGGCGCTGCGCTCGGAGTATGACCACATCCTCTTCGACACCGCCCCCACCGGCCATACCATCCGCCTGTTGCAACTGCCGGGGGCCTGGAGCGAATTTCTGGAGCAGGGCAAGGGGGATGCCTCCTGCCTGGGCCCGTTGGCGGGACTGGAGAAGCAGCGCAGCCAGTATGCCGAGGCTGTCGCCGCGCTCTGTGACGGAGCACAAACCCGGCTGGTGCTGGTGGCGCGGGCCCAGGGTTCGACCTTGCGGGAAGTATCCCGCACTCACGAGGAGCTGGCCGTCATCGGCCTGGCGAACCAGCAGCTGGTGATCAACGGCCTCTTCCCCGAGGCGGCCATTGTTGGTGACGCGCTGGCGCAGGCTCTCTGGCAGCGCGAACAGCAGGCGCTTGCCGATATGCCGCAGGGGATAAAGGGACTGGCCCGGGATCTGGTGCCGCTGCTGGCCACCAACCTGGTGGGGCTCGACAGTTTGCGCCAGCTGCTGCAACCACAGGATGCTGGTGAGCAGGCACCACTGGCAACGTCAGCCCATCTGCCAGTCCAGCCCGAGTTGAGTTCGCTGGTGGACGAGCTGGCCGCCGACGGTCACGGCCTCATCATGCTGATGGGCAAGGGCGGGGTGGGCAAGACTACCCTGGCGGCCGCCGTGGCGGTGGAGCTGGCAAGCCGCGGCCTGCCGGTGCACCTCACCACCTCGGATCCCGCTGCGCACCTCGGCGAGACGCTGGCAGGCAGCCTGCCCCATCTGGAGGTGAGCCGCATCGACCCCCACGCCGAGACCGAGCGTTACCGCGCCCAGGTGCTGGCCAGCAAGGGGGCGGCACTGGACGAGCAGGGGCGGGCGCTGCTGGAGGAGGACTTGCGCTCCCCCTGTACCGAGGAGATCGCCGTGTTTCAGGCCTTCTCGCGCATCATCCGCGAGGCGGGCAAGCGCTTCGTGGTGATGGATACCGCCCCCACCGGCCACACCCTGCTGCTGCTCGATGCCACCGGCGCCTACCACAGGGAGATCGCCCGCCAGATGGGAAGCAAGGGGCTGCACTTCACCACCCCCATGATGCAACTGCAGGACTCCAAGCAGACCAAGGTGCTGATCGTCACCCTGCCCGAGCCCACCCCGGTGCAGGAGGCAGCCAATCTGCAGGCCGATCTGCGCCGTGCCGGCATCGAGCCCTGGGCCTGGCTCATCAACCACAGTCTGCAGCAAGCCGCGGTCAGCTCGCCGCTGTTGCAACTGCGGGCCGAGCGCCAGTTGCCCCATGTCGAAGCGGTCGAGCAGCAACACGCCAGCCGCTACGCCGTGGTGCCGCTGCTCGCCGAGGAGCCGGTGGGGGCGGATGCCCTGCGCCGCCTCTGCCAGCACCACTGAACAGTCAGCATCACTGAACAAGGGCCCCGGCCGCGTGGTCGGGGCTGATGAACATTTGTCGTTAACGAAAGAGATGCGGGATGACCGCATCGGGAGCCCTCATGCCTGCAACCTGTGATGCCAAGAGCCAACCGGCGATTGGCTTTTTTGAACGTTACCTCACCGCCTGGGTGGCCCTCTGCATTCTGGTGGGGATTGGGCTCGGGCAGGGCCTGCCGGAACTCTTCAAGGCCATCGGCGCCATGGAGGTGGCCAAGGTCAACCTGCCGGTGGGACTGCTTATCTGGGTGATGATCATCCCCATGCTGCTCAAGATCGACTTCGGTGCCCTGCATCAGGTGAAGGGGCACCTCAAGGGGATTGGGGTCACTCTCTTCATCAACTGGCTGGTCAAGCCCTTCTCCATGGCCTTCCTCGGCTGGCTCTTCATTCGGGTGCTGTTCGCCGACTGGCTGCCGGCGGATCAGCTCGACAGTTACGTGGCGGGGCTGATCCTGCTGGCGGCGGCCCCCTGCACCGCCATGGTCTTTGTCTGGAGTCGCCTCACCAACGGCGATCCCTACTTCACCCTGTCGCAGGTGGCGGTGAACGACCTCATCATGGTGTTTGCCTTCGCTCCGCTGGTGGCGCTGCTGCTCGGGGTCTCCAGCATAGTGGTGCCCTGGGATACCCTGCTCACCTCCGTGGTGCTCTATATCGTCATCCCGGTCATCATCGCCCAGCTGCTGCGCAAGGCCTTGTTGCAAAAGGGGCAGGCCCATTTTGACAGCGTCATGACCCGCATCCAGCCCTGGTCGGTGGCGGCCCTATTGCTCACCCTGGTGCTGCTGTTCGCCTTCCAGGGCAACGCCATCATTGAGCAACCGCTGGTCATCGCCCTGTTGGCGGTGCCGATCCTGATCCAGGTGTTGTTCAACTCGGGATTGGCTTACTGGCTCAACCGCAAGGTGGGGGAGAAGCACTCGGTGGCCTGTCCCTCCGCCCTTATCGGCGCCTCCAACTTCTTCGAGCTGGCGGTGGCCGCCGCCATCAGCCTGTTCGGCTTCCACTCCGGCGCGGCGCTCGCCACCGTGGTCGGCGTGCTGATCGAGGTGCCGGTCATGCTGCTGGTGGTGCGCATCGTCAACGCCAGCAAACCCTGGTACGAAGCGGGGCTAAGCCGTTAACAGATGGCCGCTAACCCTTTTTATCCAATTTTTTTATTCACTTAAGCCATGAGAGACATGCCAATGAGTGCAATCACCATCTATCACAATCCAGAGTGCGGCACCTCCCGCAACACCCTCGAGCTTATTCGCAACAGCGGCGTCGAGCCGACCGTCATCCACTATCTGGAGACGCCCCCCTCCCGCGATGAGCTGGTGGCGCTGATCGCCGCCATGGGGATGCCGGTGCGCGAGCTGCTGCGCAAGAACGTGCCCCCCTACGAGGCGCTCGCTCTGGCAGAAGATCGCTTCAGCGATGACGAACTGATCGACGCCATGCTGGCCCACCCGATCCTCATCAACCGCCCCATAGTGGTCACCCCCCTTGGCACCCGACTGTGCCGCCCGTCGGAGTTGGTGCTCGATATATTGCCCGATCAGCAAAAAGGGGCCTTCGCCAAGGAAGATGGCGAGCAGGTGGTGGACGAGCACGGCAAGCGGCTGCGTTGACAGGGTGCGGGGCCGAGCGTCACCGGCTGACCCGGACGGTGCAGATGCACTTACCGGGTGGGCGCCGGATCTGCTACTGTGACCCTCGACTCATCACAGCGGGGGAAACAGCATGAAGATTCGATTCCTGGTGATAGCCACGGCACTGGCGCTGACCTCGGCCCCTGGCCTGGCCGACTGGGCCAAGGTGAAGGCGGCCGCGACCGAGCTTGGCAACGCGGTGAGCGATACCAGCAAGGAGGCGTGGCAGAGCGTCACCGATTTCTCCAAGGCGACCTGGGCCTCGGTCTCCCAGTGGGGCTCGGAAGCGTTCAATACCGCTGGCGCCTGGACCGACAAGAGCGTGGCCACCGGCAAGGAGTGGCTGGCGGTGGCCGACAAGAAGCTCGACGAGATGCTGGAGCCCAAGACGGCGGACGAGGCGCGCCTTGCCCTCAATACCATGGCCGACACCGCCCTGGTGCGGCTGTTCAACGAACAGCCCTCGGCCAAGCTGTTGTTTGACAAGGCATACGGCTATGCGGTGTTCGACTCGCGCAAGTTCTCCCTGATGCTGCACACCAACCAGGGGGCCGGGGTGGCCGTCAACCGTGCCACCGGCAAGCACACCTACATGAAGATGTTCGGCGCCGGGCTGGCGGCCGGGCTGGGTGGCAAGTTCTATCAGCAGGTGATCCTGTTTGAGGACAAGGCCAGGTTCGATGCCTTCGTCAGCCAGGGCTGGGAGGCCACCTCCGAGGTGGGTGCCGTGGCGGGCAAGGAGAGCGCCGAGTTGACCGCCAAGTACAACGGCGGCATGGCCATCTACCAGATCGGCGAGAAGGGGCTGCTGCTGGACGCCAATATCTCGGGCTCCAAGTACTGGGTGGACAAGGAGCTGACCCGCTGATTGAGCAGAGGGTGAGCAACCGCCAGTTTTTCTTCACACGGCGCGGATTGCCGTCTGTTTAATTGGTGCGAATTACAGTAAAAAGAGGGCCTTCGGCCCTCTTTTTCATGGGCGCAGCCAGGTTCGTCAGCAAGACAAGGAGAGTGGCATGACACAAGCATCAGCACAGGACGGGGCGGACGGAGCCCTGCGTCGGGAGTGGGACAAGCAGAGCATCTATCTGCGCCTGCAGGAGGGGATCCCCACGGCCTTCTGGGTCAGCGGGGATCTGGTCTCCCCCCTCGAGCCCGGCGCCGAGGGGTCGGCATACCAGGGCCACTTCGGCTGGGGGCGTGCCGACGAGGCGACCATGGCTCTGGCGCAGGCCATCGTCGCCAGGCTGGTGGCGGTAGGACTGGTTCCCCCCGAGCTGGCAGCGAGCCGCGCGGGCTACCTGCATGACGAGGTGCTGGTCAAGCTGCCCGCCGGGGAGCACTACGATCTCCACCTGAGCTATCTGAGGCTGCTGCTGGGGGAGGGGGCCGTGCCACGCCCCTGAGGGGCCGGCTCATCATCCCGGCGACCATAAGAACCCCAGCTTCGAGGGCACTTCTCCCTAATTGGCACTCTTATTGCTTGGAGCCTGTCAGTGTCAATGATTTGTCTGGGGATGAAATATGGAAATCAGTGCAAGCAGCCTGATGCAAGAGATGCAGGCCCTCAAGGTGGAAGCCGGCGCCACGCCGCTCACCCAGCCTGGCCGTCAGGTCAGCTCCGATTTTGGTCAACTGCTGCAGCAGGCCCTTGGCAACGTCAACGAGCTGCAAGGGGCCGCCAACGATCTGCGCACCCGTTTCGACATGGGCGACAACTCGGTCGACCTGTCTGAAGTGATGATCGCCGGACAAAAATCCTCCATCGCCTTCGAAGCGACGGTGCAGGTGCGCAACAAGATGGTCGATGCCTACAAGACCATCATGAACATGCCGGTGTAACTCAGGCCCATGGCGACTGAGCATCATGAACATGTCAGCAATAAGGACATAAATCGTGGCTACTGATCAAAACGGCGAACTGCTGATGAACGATGAGGGCACCGCCGCCCTCGATGAGAATGAGCAGAAGAGTTCGGCACTCGGCTTTCTCTCCAACACGGACGTGCTGCGCCAGATCACCCTGATCCTGGGGCTGGCCATCTGTCTGGCCATCGCCGTTTTCATCCTGTTGTGGGGTAAGGAGCCGGACATGCGTCCCCTTGGCACCTACACCACCCAGGAGCTGGTCAAGACCCTCGACTTCCTCGATCAGCAGAAGATCCCCTATCAGGTGGATGGCAAGAGCGTGCTGGTCAATGCCGAAAACTTCTCCAACATCCGGCTGGCGCTGACCCGTGCCGGTCTGGCCAACGCCACTGACGCCAGCACCGACGGGGAAGACATCCTGCTCAAGGACTCCAGCTTCGGGGTCAGCCAGCGGATGGAGAGCGAACGCCTCAAGCTGAGCCGCGAGCGCCAGCTGGCCAGCGCCATCGAACAGTTCCAGAACGTAGCCAAGGCCCAGGTGCTGCTGGCCATCCCGAAAGACAACGTGTTTGCCCGCAACGAACGCAAGCCCAGCGCCACCGTGGTGCTGAGCCTCAAGGGCAATGCCCTCGGTCAGGGGGAAGTGGACTCCATCGTCGACATGGTGGCCTCTGCCGTGCACGGTCTGGAGCCGACCCGCGTCACCGTGACCGACCAGAACGGCCGCCTGCTCAACTCCGGCTCCCAGGATCCCGTCTCTGCCCAGACTCGCAAGGAGTTTGCGATGCAGCAGAAGCAGGAGCTGGAATACAAACAAAAAATTGACGCCATCCTGATCCCGGTGCTCGGCGCCGACAATTATACGGCGGAGGTCGACCTCTCCCTCGACTTCTCCCAGCAGGAGCAGACCCGCAAGACCTACAACCCGGACCTGCCGGCGGTGCGCTCCGAAATGACCATGGAAGAGAACAGCGCCAACGGCAGCAACGGTGGCGTGCCCGGCGCGCTCTCCAACCAGCCGCCCGCCGCTTCCAACATTCCGCAGCAGGCGACCGGCCCCAACGCCGAAACGACCGCGTCCTCTTCCGGCCGCTCCCGCAAGGAGGCGACCCGCAACTTCGAACTGGATACCACCGTCAGCCATATCCGGCGCCAGATGGGTGGCATTCGTCGCATGACCGTCTCGGTGGCGGTGGACTACAAGTCGGCCACTGCCGCCGATGGCAAGGTGAGCCGCGAGCCGCGCACCCAGGCCGAACTCGATACCCTGCGTCGTCTGCTGAGCGGCGGCCTTGGCTTTGATGTGACCCGTGGTGATACTCTGGAGGTGGTCGCCATCCCGTTCAACCGGCCCGAGCTCGAAAACGTGGCCGAGGCGCCGCTCTACGAGCAGCCCTGGTTCTGGCGCGCGGTGCGCATCGCCGCCTCCGTGCTGGTCATCATAGTGCTGATCGTCACCGTGGTGCGCCCCATGCTCAAGCGCCTGCTCTATCCGGATGCCAAGCCGGAAGGGGAACTGGATTTCGACAACCACACCGTGCTGGGTGGGGATGACGAGCTCAGTCTGCTGGCGGCTCAGGCCGAAGCCGAGCCGGTGTTCGGGGTACGTGACGGCCATCTGAAACTGCCGGATCTGCACCGTGACGAAGACTTGCTCAAGGCGGTACGTGCCCTGGTGGCGAACGAACCGGATCTGGCCGCACAGGTCATTAAAGAATGGGTAGCGAACAAAGATGGCTGACGAAAACAAGACACAGGTCACCGGCAATGACATCACCGACAGTCAGCGCCAGATCCTGGATCAGATGAGCGGCATGGAGATGGCGGCGGTATTGATGCTGAGCCTCAACGAAGAGGACGCCGCCCAGATCTTCCGCCATCTCGAGCCCAAGCAGGTGCAGCGGCTCGGCATGTCGATGGCCTCCATGTCGGATTTCAGTCACGACCGGGTGGCGGCGGTCCACCGTCAATTCATCGACGACATCCAGAAGTACACCAACATCGGTATCGGCAGCGAAGACTTCGTGCGCAAGGCCTTGGTGGCCGCTCTTGGCGAAGACAAGGCCAGCAACCTGGTGGATCAGATCATCCTTGGGTCCGGCGCCCGCGGTCTCGATTCCCTCAAGTGGATGGATGCCCGCCAGGTGGCCAGCATCATCCAGAACGAACACCCTCAGATCCAGACCATCGTCCTCTCTTATCTGGAGCCGGAGCAGTCCGCCGAGATCCTGAGCCAGTTCCCGGAACAGGTGCGCCTGGATCTGGTGATGCGTATCGCCAACCTGGAAGAGGTGCAACCGGCGGCGCTGCAAGAGCTCAACGACATCATGGAGAAACAGTTTGCCGGTGCGGCGGGTGCCCAGGCAGCCAAGATGGGCGGCCTGAAGGCGGCGGCCAACATCATGAACTACCTCGACACCAACATCGAGGGTCAGCTGATGGACTCCATCCGCGAGTCGGACGAGGAGATGAGCCAGCAGATCCAGGACTTGATGTTCGTGTTCGAGAACCTCATCGACGTGGACGATCGCGGCATCCAGACCATGCTGCGGGAAGTGCCTGGCGATCTGCTGCAGCGGGCCCTCAAGGGCTCCGACGATCAGATGCGCGAGAAGATCTTCAAGAACATGTCCAAGCGGGCCGCCGAGATGCTGGCAGACGATCTGGAGGCCATGGGGCCGATCCGGGTCTCCGAAGTGGAGGCCGCCCAGAAGGAGATCCTCTCCATCGCCCGCCGTCTGGCGGATGCCGGCGAGATCATGCTGGGTGCCGGTGGCGGCGAGGAGTTCCTCTGATGAACGCTCGCATCGACGTGCATAGCACTCCCGGCAGCGTGATGATGAGGAGTGCGGCAGCCTGATGAACAACAATAAACTGCGCGGCTATGTCAGACCCGACGGGGACGAGAGCCAGGTTCAGACCTGGGGTTGGCCTGAGATGGAGGTCGAGGCCGAGGTCGAGACCAATGCCCTCGGGCTGAGCCCGGACTGGTATCGGCAGGAGGAAGAGGTGCCGGTCGAAGAGCCGGCCGAGGAGCCGGCCCCCAGCATCACCGCCGAGGAGCTGGAAGCCATTCGCCAGGCTGCCTGGGAAGAGGGGATGGCCGAGGGGCGTGAAGCCGGTTACGCCAAGGGGCTCGAGGAGGGCAAGCTGGAAGGCTTGCAGCAGGGCCATGCCGCCGGACTGGAGCAGGGCAAGGAGGAGGGGCTGGCCCTCGGCCGCGAGCTGGTGGAGCAGCAGATGAACCACTGGCAGGGGCTGATCGATCGCCTCGCCAACCCGCTCAAGGAGCTGGACAGCGCGGTGGAGCAGCAGCTCATCGCGCTGGTGATGCAACTGGCCCGCGCCCTCATCCGTCACGAAGCCGAGACCTCGCCCAGGCTGCTGCTCGAAGCGCTCAAGCAGGGGCTGGCGCTGCTGCCCGCCGCCGAGCTGGGGGTCACCCTGATGCTGCATCCGGACGATCTGGCCCGGGTCGAGCAGGCATTTGGCGCCGAGGAGTGTGCCAAGCGCCACTGGCGACTGCAAAGCGATCCCACCCTCTCCCCCGGCGATCTGCAACTGGCCACCGAGCTCTCCAGCATCGATCTGACCCTCGCGGGGCGCATCGACCAGCTGCTGCGCAACTTTCTGCGGGACAATGCATCGCAGGATGGCCGCGGCTAGCGGCCCTGCCTGCTTGCCCCGCCTATTTTTCAACGCATTCAACACCAGCTTTCAGGAGGCCGGATGAGCGGCTCGTTACTCAATCGGTTGCAGGGGTATCGGGTACGCGATATCGCCCCCAAACCTCCGGTGGCCGGCAAGCTCACCCGGGTGGTGGGCTTGACCCTGGAGGCCATCGGCTGTCGCGCCGCCATCGGGGCACTCTGTCGCATCGACACCCAGGACGGTTCGCTTGAGGCCGAAGTGGTCGGCTTCTCCGGCGATCGCCTGTTTCTGATGCCGAGCGAACAGCTCAAGGGGGTCATTCCCGGCGCCCGGGTGGTGCCCATCACCGAGGAGCACGGCATTCCGGTCGGCATGAACCTGCTGGGCCGGGTCATCGACGGCATCGGCCAGCCGCTGGACGGGCTCGGTCCCATCCTCTCTTCCCAGACGGTGCAGTTTGCCCAGCACCGCATCAACCCGCTCTCTCGCCGCCCGATCCATCAACCGATGGACGTGGGGGTGCGTGCCATCAACGCCGTGCTGACCGTGGGGCAGGGCCAGCGGATGGGGCTGTTTGCCGGCTCCGGCGTCGGCAAATCCGTGCTGCTCGGCATGATGACCCGCGGCTCGGTGGCAGACGTGGTGGTGGTGGGGCTCATCGGCGAACGGGGCCGCGAGGTGAAGGAGTTCATCGAGGAGATCCTGGGAGAGGAGGGGCGCGAGCGCGCCGTGGTGGTGGCGGCGCCGGCCGATGCCTCGCCGCTGATGCGGCTCAAGGGGTGTGAAACGGCGCTGGCCATCGCCGAGTACTTCCGCGATCAGGGGCTCAACGTGCTGCTGCTGATGGATTCGCTCACCCGTTACGCCCAGGCCCAGCGCGAGATCGCCCTGGCGGTGGGCGAGCCGCCGGCCACCAAGGGCTATCCCCCCTCGGTGTTCGCCAAATTGCCGGCGCTGGTGGAGCGGGCCGGCAACGGCAGTGACGGCCAGGGCTCCATCACGGCGTTTTTCACCGTGCTGACGGAAGGGGACGATCTGCAGGATCCCATCGCCGACGCGGCGCGGGCCATCCTCGATGGTCACATAGTGCTGTCGCGCGAGCTGGCCGACTCCGGCCACTACCCGGCCATCGACATCGAGAAGTCCATCAGCCGGGTCATGCCCATGGTGACCTCGCCGGAGCACATGGAGCTGGCGCGCACCCTCAAGCAGTTCTACTCCCTCTACCAGCAGAACCGGGATCTCATCACCATCGGTGCCTACAGCCAGGGCTCCGATCCCCGCATCGACCGGGCCATCATCCAGAAACCCTATCTGGATCAGTTCTTGCAGCAGGGAATGCGCGAGGTCATTCACTACGATGCCGGCCTGCAGGCTCTGCAGCTGGTGGCCATGCCGCTGATGCGTTGACGAGAAGATGAAGGGGAGGCGTGACCATGAGTAAAGGCTTGATGATGTTGTCGGAGCGGCTGGTGGAGGCCGAGCAGCAGGCCGCGCTGGCGCTGGCCAAGGCCCAGCAGGATCTGAAAATCTTCCTGGAGCAGCAGGATGCGCTCAACCAGTACCGCCAGATCTACCACCAGCAGTGGACCGACCGCGGTCTGCAGGGGATCGGTGCCCAGCAGAACAGCCAGTATCACGCCTTCATCAACAAGCTCGAGCAGGCGGCGACCCAGCAGTACGAAGGGGTACTGCAGGTGCGCCAGGCGCTGGAGCTGCGCCGTGAAGAGTGGCTGGCCGCCCAGCAGAGGCGCAAGGCGGTGGAGCTGCTGCTGGCCAAGCAGGCGGGGCGCGAGCAGCTTAAAGCCCAGCGCCAGGAGCAGAAGATGCTGGATGAGTACGCCACGCTGCGCCGTTTCCACCATTCTGGCCTGTAACTTGCTTTCTTCTTGCCATCCCGTGTGCGCCTCACTCCCTGCGGGGAGCTGAGGAGAAACCCGAAGCCGAATGCCGTCAGGAATCTTCACCATGATGCAGACACTGTTAACCAATTCTTCCGCCGCACCGACAGCCGCCGCTGCCGACAAGAGTGCGGTGCTGACGGCGAGCCAGGATGGTAGCGAAGGAGCCCTGCAGAGCGACGGCAAGGGCGGCTTTTCCGAGGTGATGAACCGGGTGCAGCAGGCCGGCAAGGGCAATGCCAAAGCCGATGGCCATGTTGCCAACGCTGATGGCAAGGCCGCGTCGCGGCCCGGCACCGGGCAGGAGCGTGCCGGTGCAGTGGAGAGCGACAAGCCGCTGCAGAACGCCAAGGGCGAGGCTGCCAAATCTTTGGCGAATGAAGCCGAAGAGGCGGCTGGTGCCGACGACAAGCCACAGAAGGGGAGCGATCCCGACCCCGCCCTCGCCCCCAACGACTTCCTGCAGCGTCTGCAGGATGCCCTCAAACAGGACACCTCCCTGGTCGCCCCGGCGGCCATCACTCTGGTCGCCAGCACACCCGTGGTCGAGACGGACGGCAAGATGTTGCCGCCGGATGACGCGCAGGCTGCGTCGGCCGAGGCATCGGCCACCCTCACCCAGCCGCTCGCCGGCAGCGGTGACAAGCAGGGGACGACGACCGCTGCTGCCGCGCTGGCCCGTCAGGCTGCCAGCTTGCTCACGGGCGAAACCAGTGCACCGGTTGATGCGAAAGCCGCACAGCCGGATGCCGTCATGACGGATGACGCCGCCCTGGCGGCTCAGTTGCAGGAAGCCGGGAAAGAGGGCAGTGGCAAGGAGAGCGGCGCCGGTGGCGCCAATGCCGACCAGCATGCCGATAAAAATGGCAAGGATGCCAAGGGGAGCAAAAGCGAGCTCTCCGCCGCCGAGCGGGCGGCCTTGCAGAGCAAGGTGCCAGCCGCTGCCACGGTAAGCGGGCAGGATAAGGAGAACGTCCAAATCCAGGTGGAGGGCGCCGACAAGGGGGCCAAGCCTGTGGTGCCGCCCATGGTCGGCAAGGATGAGCCTGCCAAGCCTTCCCCGCTGCAGACCACCCACAGCACAGTGGCCGCTCAGCCGGGAGCCGCCAGGGCGTTTGCCGAGGGGATGAGCCGGGCCGATGGCGAGGCGAACCTGACCTCTGAAAAGGCGCAGCCGCAGAGCGTTGTCGAGGGGGATGGCCACTCCAGACCCGCCACGGCGGCCAAGACGGAGAGTCAGCCCGCGCCTGCAGCCGGCAGCACGCCGGCGCCGGCCGCCACCCCGAACGAACCCGTGCTGGTGGCGCCGCAGCAAGTGCTGGCCAGCAGTGAACCCCAGGGCCCGCAAGCCTCCCTGGCCAGCCTGTCGGCCGGACTCAAGCAGATGGAAGCCACCGAGCGCAGCGACAGCGCCAGAGGCAGAAGCGAGGTCAAGGTTGACCTGAAACAGAAGGCGGCAGAGCTGGCTCGCGGCACCAGCCAGGGCAGCAGTGAGACGACCGCCACCCCGGAGAGCAGCCACAGCCAGCAGGTACAACAGAACAGCCAGCCCCAGGCGGTTGGCCATGACAACCGGCCTGCCACCGCCGAACTGGCCGCGCGGCGGGATCCCGCCAATCTGCCCCACCTCAAGCTGGCCGACCCGGAGGCGCCGGCCCAGCTGCACCAGAAGGTGAACCTGATGCTGGCGGACAAGCTGCAGCAGGCGGAGATCCAGCTCGACCCGCTCGGGCTTGGCAAGATGAAGATCCAGATCCAGATAGACTCGTCCAACCAGGCCAACGTGCATTTCGTGGTCCAGCACGGCCAGACCCGGGAAATGCTGGAGCAGGCCATGCCCCGGCTGCGTGATATGCTGGCAGGGCAGGGCATCCAGCTTGGCCAGACCCAGGTGCAGCAACAGCCGCAACAGCAGTCACAGGGGCAGTCGGGCTTCTCCGGTCAGGGCCAGCAGGGACAAAAAGGCAGCGGATCTTTTGCCGAAACAGGCCAAACTGAGGCAGAGGTCACGGGCGCCGGCATGAGTTTGTCGAGGGAATCGACAAACGACCGCGGAATTGATTTCTATGCTTGATGCCAGCCCGAGTAAGTTTATGATATCGAACAAGTTTGAGACTAGGGTGGACAAGGGATGGCAGACGATAACGAACTGACGCTGAAAGATCCGGCGGCAGGCAAGAAAAAGAAGCTGATCATGATTATCGCCCTGGCCGTGATTGTGCTGGGCGGCGGTGGCGCCGGCGCCTGGTTCATGCTGGCTGGCGGCGACAAGCCGGCGGCCGAAGCCGCGGGGGAGGGCAAGGATGCCAAGCCCAAGGAGGCGGCGCCTCAGCCCTCGCTCTACGTGGGCATGCCGCGCCCCTTCGTGTTCAACGTCTCCGGCGGTCAGCGCGACCGGCTGGTGCAGATCAAGATCCAGCTGATGGTACGCGGTACCGCCGACGAGACGCTGGCCAAGCAGAATATCCCCCTCATCGAAGGCACCCTGCTGCGGGTCTTCAGTGCGGCCACCAGCGAGCAGCTGATGACCTTCGAGGGCAAGGAGAAGCTGCGCAAGGATTCACTGGAAGAGTGCCGTCGGGTGCTCAATGACCTGGTCTCTTCCCCCGTTATCGAACAAGTGCTGTTTACCGGCTTTGTCATGCAATAAGGGTGAAGCGTGAGCGATCTGTTAAGTCAGGACGAAATTGATGCCCTCTTGCACGGGGTCGATGATGTCGAAGAGGAGGAGATAGGCGCGGCGGGGGATCCCGGTGTCGCCCAGTTTGATTTCTCCTCCCAGGACCGCATCGTCCGTGGTCGCATGCCGACCCTGGAGCTGGTGAACGAGCGTTTCGCCCGCCACATGCGGATCAGCCTGTTCAACATGATGCGCCGCACCGCCGAGGTCTCCATCAACGGCGTGCAGATGCTGAAATTCGGTGAATACGTCCACACCCTGTTCGTGCCGACCAGTCTCAACATGGTACGTTTCCGCCCCCTCAAGGGGACGGCGCTCATCACCATGGAGGCGCGGCTGGTCTTCATCCTGGTGGAGAACTTCTTCGGTGGCGACGGCCGCTACCACGCCAAGATCGAGGGGCGCGAGTTCACCCCCACCGAGCGGCGTATCATCCAGATGCTGCTCAAGCTGGTGTTCGAGGATTACAAGGACGCCTGGGCGCCGGTGATGGACGTGGGCTTCGAGTACCTCGACTCCGAGGTGAACCCCGCCATGGCCAACATCGTCAGCCCCACCGAGGTGATCGTGGTGAGTTCGTTCCACATCGAGCTGGATGGCGGCGGTGGCGACTTCCACGTGGCCATGCCCTACTCCATGCTGGAGCCGATCCGCGAGCTGCTGGATGCCGGCGTGCAGAGCGACAAGGGCGACACCGACGTGCGCTGGAGCAAGGCGCTGCGCGACGAGATCATGGACGTCAAGGTGGAGCTGCGGGCCAAGTTGCTGGAGACCGAGCTCACCCTGCGCGAGCTGATGGAACTGCAGCCTGGCGACATCATCCCGGTGGAGATGCCGGAGAACCTGCTGGTGTTCGTGGAGGACTTGCCCACCTTCCACGCCAAGATGGGCCGCACCAAGGACAATGTGGCGCTCAAGATCACCGACAAACTCAAACGCCCGGAAGGGGTCAAGACAGAGATGCATCTGGTGACCCGGGGCGGCGTACGCATCGATGGCGAGGCCGAGCTGGAAGAGCTCGAGCGCAGCATCGGAGACCAACAGCAATAAACGACGGCCTGCCTGGGCAGACCGTCACGAAAACAGCATAAGGAATTCAAGATGAGCGGAACTGAGGAAGAGGATCTGATGGCGGACGCCTGGGCTGCCGCGCTGGAAGAGCAGGTGACTGCCGAAGCCAAGCCCGCTCCTCTCGAGGAGCTCAAGGACGATGCCCCCATCAGTGCCGAGGAGCGGCGCAAGCTGGATACCATTCTGGATATCCCGGTCACCATCGCCATGGAGGTGGGCCGCAGCCAGATCAGCATCCGCAACCTGCTGCAGCTCAACCAGGGCTCGGTGGTGGAGCTGGATCGGGTGGCGGGCGAGCCGCTCGACGTGCTGGTCAACGGCACCCTGATCGCCCACGGCGAGGTGGTGGTGGTGAACGACAAGTTCGGTATCCGATTGACCGACGTCATCAGCCAGATTGAAAGGATCAAGAAACTCAAATGATCCGTCTCTTGTCGCTGTGGCTGCTATCCCTTCCCGCACTGGCCGAACCCGGTGCGGGCGCCAATCCGCCCAGCCTCACCTCCTGGCTGCTCTCCAGTCTGATGGTGATTGGCCTCATCCTGGTGCTCGGTTTCCTGCTCAAGAAAAGCAAGATTGCCACCGCCATGGGCGGCGGCCAGATGCGCGTCATCGCCAGCCTGCCGGTGGGCTACAAGGAGAAGCTGCTGGTGGTCAAGGTGGGCGAGCAGCAACTGCTGCTCGGGGTGACGCCGCAGCAGGTCAACTTTCTCTATCGCCTGGAAGAGCCGCTGGACGAGAGCCAGCCCCAGGCATTTTCCCAGCAGCTTGGCAAATTGATGGGCAAGCATGAAAAAAGCTAACGGCTCACGGCCGCACGGTGGGCTGCTGGTCGGCCTGTTATCCCTCCTGCTCCTCTGCTCGCCGCTGGCGCTGGCCCAGGACGGCATGTCGGCGGTCACCATCAAGACCATGGCGGACGGCAGCCAGGAATACAGCCTGACCCTGCAGGTGCTGGCGCTGATGACGGCGCTCTCCTTCCTGCCGGCCATGGTCATCATGATGACCTCCTTCACCCGCATCATCATAGTGCTCGGCATCCTGCGTCAGGCCATCGGCCTGCAGCAGAGCCCCTCCAACCAGGTGTTGATCGGCATCGCCCTGTTCATGTCGTTCTTCATCATGTCGCCGGTGCTGGATCGCATCAACAACGAGGCGCTGCAACCCTATCTGGCGGAGACCATTCAGGCCAAGGAGGCGCTGGAGCGGGCCGAGCTGCCTATCCACCAGTTCATGTTGGCCCAGACCCGGATCAAGGATCTCAACACCTTCATGGAGATAGCGAACGTGCAGGTGGACAAGCCCGCCGACGTGCCGCTGCGGGTGCTGATCCCGGCGTTCGTTACCAGCGAGCTCAAGACCGCCTTCCAGATAGGCTTCATGCTGTTTCTGCCCTTCCTGGTGATAGACCTGGTGGTGGCCAGTATCCTGATGGCGATGGGGATGATGATGCTGTCGCCCATGCTGGTGTCGCTGCCGTTCAAGCTGATGCTGTTTGTCATGGTGGATGGCTGGAACCTCATTCTGGGGTCCCTGGCCAACAGTTTTGGTCTGGGTGCCGGTGGTTAAGGGTGAACGACGCAAGGAGCGAATGGCATGAGTCCTGAAACCTTTATCGACGTGTTTCGCGAGGCGCTCTGGCTGGTCACCATCATGGTGTGTGCCGTGATCCTGCCGAGCCTCTGCGTCGGTCTGCTGGTGGCCATCTTCCAGGCCGCCACCTCCATCAACGAACAGACCCTGAGCTTTCTGCCCCGTCTCATCGTCACCCTGTTTGCACTGGGGGCGGGGGCGCACTGGGGGCTGCAGAGTCTGATGGACTTCTTCATGCTGATGGTGAGTCAAATTCCCGAGGTGGTGGGATGAGTAGCCAGGCCGTGCGCCTGCCGCTGCCGCAGGCCGGCAAGGTGCCCGCATGACCTATACAACCGCTCTCATCATGGAGTGGTTGTCTTCCATCGTCTGGCCGTTGGCGCGAGTGAGCGGGCTGCTGATGGTGATGGCAGTATTCGGCAGCCGGCTGACCCCGGCCCGCATTCGCATCAGCCTGGCGCTGGCGCTCACCCTGATGATCGCCCCTCTCTTACCCGCCATGCCCAGGATTGAGCTCTTCTCCGTCGGCAGTTTTCTGGTGCTGGGGCAGCAACTGCTCATCGGCATCGCCCTCGGCCTGATGACCCAGTTTCTGATGGAGAGCTTCGTGATGGCCGGCCAGATCATCGCCATGCAGACCAGCCTGGGGTTCGCTACCCTGGTGGATCCCATGAACGGCCAGTCGGCCCCTGTGGTGGGTCAGTTCTATCTGATGCTGGCGACCCTGGTATTTCTGGCGGTGGATGGCCACCTCATCATGCTGCGCATGGTGGTGTTGAGCTTCGAGACTCTGCCGGTGTCGGACAGCGGCCTCAGCCTGCCCTCCATCCGCGATCTGATCGGTTTTCTCGGGGTCATGTATCAGGCCTCGCTGGTGATGGCGCTCTCCGCCATCGTCGCCCTGCTGCTCATCAACTTTGCCTTCGGCGTCATGACCCGCGCCGCCCCCCAGCTCAACATCTTCAGCATCGGCTTTGCGGTCAGCATGATGTCGGGCCTGCTGATCCTCTGGCTCACCATAGGTGGCTTCCTCGGTCACTTCGACAGCATGTGGGAGCGGGTGCAGGAGACCAGCTGCACCCTCATCGGCACCCAGTGTCTGGGGGGCCAGTAAGATGGCTGCGGGGCGCCGTTACCTGCCGCAGGCCGCGCTGGCCTGCGCCCTTGCATTCGCTCTGCTGAACGGCGGCGAGCGGGCGCGCGTTCCGGCTCGCCCACTCAACCTGTGCGGGGGTCAGCATGGCTGATACCGATCAGGAACGTACCGAACAACCCACGGGCAAACGACTGCAACAAGCCCGGGAAAAAGGGCAGATTGCACGATCCAAGGAGCTGGGCACCGCCAGCGTCCTGCTGGCGGCCGTATTCGGCCTGCTGATGGTCAAGGAGAGCCTGGCCGGCGCCATGGTCAAAGTGCTCACCATGGGCTTTACCCTGGACAGGGAGCAGGCGTTCGATCCCAACGCCATGATGACCATGCTGCCAGCCCTGCTGCACGAACTGCTGCAGCCTCTTGGTCTGCTGTTCATGCTGGTGGCCATTGCGGCCTTCGTCGGCAACGTGCTGATGGGGGGGATGAACTTCTCCTCCGAGGCCATGCTGCCCAAGTGGAGCAAACTGAGCCCCCTCAACGGCATCAAGCGGATGTTCGGGGTGCAGTCCCTGGTCGAGCTGATCAAGTCCATCGCCAAGGTGGTGTTCATCACCCTGTTCGCCTGGTGGATGCTCTCCAGCCAGTTCAACCACCTGCTCAACCTCTCCCTCGAGGGCTACCCGGGCGGCATCATAGACGCGCTGGATCTGCTGCTGTGGATGCTGATCATCCTCTGCTGTGCCCTCATCCCCATCGTGGCCATCGACGTGCCGTTCCAGCAGTGGAACCACATGCGCCAGCTCAAGATGACCAAGCAGGAGGTCAAGGACGAGTTCAAGGACAGCGAGGGCAAACCTGAGGTGAAAGGGCGGATCCGTCGCCTGCAGATGGAGATGGCGATGCGCCGCATGATGGGGGATGTGCCCAAGGCGGACGTGGTGATCACCAACCCGACCCACTACTCGGTGGCGCTCAAGTACGATTCCGCCAAACCTGGTAGCGCGCCCAAGGTGGTAGCCAAGGGTACCGATGAAATCGCAATGAAGATCAGGGAGATAGCCCGGGAGTACGAGATCCCTGTGATGCCGTCCCCGGCACTGACCCGCGCCATCTACCACGCTACCGAGATAGGCCACGAGATCCCGGAGGGGCTGTTTGCCGCCGTGGCCCAGGTGCTGGCCTATGTCTATCAGCTCAGGAAGTTCCGCCGTGGCCGTGGTCGTCGCCCCAACCCGCTGGCCAAGGATCTGCCCATCCCGCCCGAATTTCGCAAATGACAAACTTCTGACACAGTCAAAATAAAATCATTGTATTTCAATGTGTTGCATTATTGGCTTGATGTTTGCTTTAATCTGGCATCAGCGGTTTGAGATTGAGAAAAACGATGAAACTCCAGGCATCATTGGGCCGTATCAAAGAGTACAAGTGGCTGTTGACCAAGGGCGTGGGGACGCCGCTGCTGGTGCTGGCCTCCCTTGGCATGGTGGTGCTGCCCATCCCGCCGCTGATGCTGGATATCCTCTTCTCCTTCAACATCGCCCTCTCCATCGTGGTGCTGCTGGTGGCGGTCTACACCCGCCGGCCGCTGGAATTTGCCGCCTTTCCGACTGTATTGCTGATAGCTACCCTACTGCGTCTTGCCCTCAACGTCGCCTCCACCCGGGTGGTGCTGCTGGAAGGCCACAACGGCAGTGCGGCGGCCGGCCACGTGATCGAGGCCTTCGGCAACGTGGTGATCGGCGGCAACTACACGGTCGGCATCATCGTCTTCATGATCCTGATGATCATCAACTTCGTGGTGGTCACCAAGGGTGCGGGCCGGATCTCCGAGGTGAGCGCACGCTTCACCCTGGATGCCATGCCCGGCAAACAGATGGCCATAGATGCGGACTTGAACGCTGGCCTCATCAATCAGGAAGAGGCCAAGAAGCGTCGCCAGGATGTGACCCAGGAAGCTGACTTCTACGGCTCCATGGACGGTGCCTCGAAATTCGTGAAAGGGGATGCGGTGGCGGGCATCATGATCCTCTTCATCAACATCCTGGGCGGTTTCATCATCGGCATGGTGCAACACCAGCTGAGCTTCGGCGAAGCGGCCCAGATCTACACCCTGCTGGCGATAGGTGATGGTCTGGTCGCCCAGATCCCGTCGCTCTTGCTCTCCATCGCCGCCGCCATCATCGTCACCCGTCAGAATACCGATCAGGACATGGGTACCGCGGTGCTGGGTCAACTGTTCGACAACCCCAGAGCCCTCATCATCTCGGCCGGTATCCTGCTGATGATGGGCAGCGTGCCCGGCATGCCCCATCTGGCGTTTCTGAGCCTGGGTGGCGTCGCCGCCGCCGGTGCCTGGTGGCTGCTGCGCCGCGAGAAACAGCTGGCCGCCAAGGCCGCCAAGGGCGAGCTGATGCCGGCGAACGCGGAGCAGCCTCACGAGCAGAAAGACTTGAGCTGGGACGACGTGATGCCGGTGGACATCATCGGACTGGAGGTGGGTTATCAGCTCATCCCGCTGGTGGACCGCAATCAGGGCGGCGAGCTGCTCAACCGGATCAAGGGGGTGCGCAAGAAGCTCTCCCAGGAGCTGGGTTTTCTGGTGCCTGCGGTGCATATTCGTGACAATCTGGATCTCGCCCCGAACCAGTATCGCATCACCTTGATGGGGGTCAGTACCGGCGAGGCCAATGTTTACCATGATAAGGAAATGGCCATCAATCCGGGTCAGGTGTTCGGCCAGATCCAGGGGATTGCAACCCGGGACCCTGCCTTTGGACTGGAGGCGGTCTGGGTTGCCAAGGAGCAGGTCTCCCAGGCGCAGACCCTGGGCTATACCGTGGTGGATACCGCGACCGTGGTGGCCACTCACCTGAGCCAGATCCTCTCCAACCATGCCGCTCTGCTGCTGGGTCACGATGAAGTGCAGCAACTGCTCGACATGATAGGGAAGCATCAGAACAAGCTGGTGGAAGGGCTGGTTCCTGAGGTCATCTCCATGGGTAACCTGGTGAAGGTATTGCAGAATTTGCTCAATGAAGGCGTGCCAATCCGCGATATGCGCACTATCCTGCAGACCCTGGTGGAATATGCCCCGCGCAGCCAGGATCCGGAAGTGCTGACGGCCGCCTGCCGTATCGCCCTGCGGCGCCTGATCGTGCAGGAGATTGCCGGACCGGATCCAGAACTGCCGGTGATCACCTTGGCACCTGAATTGGAACGTATATTGCATCAATCCCTGCAGGCAGGGGGTGGTGATGGTGCCGGCATCGAGCCGGGACTGGCGGAGCGGATGCAGCGCTCGCTGGTGGAAGCCACACAACGACAAGAACTGGAAGGCCAGCCGGCCGTGCTTCTGACATCAGGGATACTGCGCAATACCCTGGCGAAATTTGTCAAGAATGCCATTCCTGGATTGCGCGTTCTGTCTTATCAGGAAGTGCCTGATGACAAGCAAATCCGCATCGTCAGTGCGGTAGGACAGAACTAGTTAGCGGAGATGACGGGTGAAGATTAAGCGGTTTTTTGCCAAGGACATGCGAACGGCTCTGGCCGAGGTCAAGGAGACTCTCGGGCCCGATGCCGTCATCATGTCCAACAAGAAGGTCACCGGTGGGGTAGAGATAGTCGCCGCTGTCGATTATCAGTCCCAGGTGCCGGGACCCAAGGACGCGCCGGTTCGCCGTCAGTTGAACGATGAGAGCGTCAATATCTCGTCTGCCGGCCGGCAGATGACGCGCTCCGCGCCGAGCCCGGCCAAAGAGCAGAATGAACACTATGCCGATACCCTGGCCGCCCTGCTGGCCCGCCAACAGAAGCTGAACCCGGCAGGTCAGGGGCTCAACGGCGCCGCGCCAGCAGCTGCCAGCGGTGCTCCCCGTACTCTGGCCGAACAGGGACAGTGGGGAAATGCTCCCGAACCGGCCAAGCCGAAGGCGAGGGCTGCCGCGCCCGGTCGTGCTCCCCAATCCCCTCAGCGGGATCAGGAGATGGAGGGGATGCGCAAGGAGATGGCCAGCATCCGCAAGCTGCTGGAGCACCAGATCTCCGGCCTGATGTGGCAGGAGGTGGAGCGCCGCGAGCCGATGCGCGCCCTGCTTATCAAGGAGCTCAAGAAGATGGGCTTCGACGATGCCTTCGCCGATCAGCTGGCCGGCATGATCCCCGAGGATATGCCGATCCATCAGGCCATGGCCCAGCTGGCCGAGGTGCTGACGGCCCAGCTCAAGATCAGCGAAGACGAGATTCTGCGCCAGGGCGGGGCGGTTGCCCTGCTCGGGCCGACCGGGGTGGGCAAGACCACCACCATCGCCAAACTGGCGGCGCGGTTTGCCATGAAGTACGGTGCCGAGCAGGTGGCCCTCATCACCACCGACAACTACCGGATCGGAGCCCATGAACAGCTGCAGACCTATGGTCGCATCATGGGCTGCCCGGTGCGCCAGGTGCGTGATGCCGAAGAGCTGGCCAATGCCCTCTATCAGTTCCGCCACCGCCGGCTGGTGCTGATCGACACGGCGGGGGTCGGGCAGCGGGATATCCGGCTGACCGAGCAGCTCGATACCCTGGTCAAGAATGCCAAGGTGCGCATCCGCAGCTACCTGGTGATGTCAGCCACCTCCCAGCGTCGGGTGATGCAGGAGGCGGTGGACCATTTCCGGCGTATTCCATTGAGCGGCTGCATACTTACCAAATTGGATGAGAGTCTGAATCTGGGCGAAGTGATTAACGTGTGTATCCAGAATGCGTTGCCCATCAGCTATATCACTGATGGACAAAGGGTTCCGGAAGATATTCAGGTTGCCAATGCGGCGCAGCTCGTCGGAGCGGCCATGGGCTCGCTGGAGCGGGAAACAGAAGAACCCTATTTCTGGGGCACAGGCTTTGGCGAGGCCGAAGATTCGGAGTTTTATGAGTAACATGTATATGGATCAGGCGAGTGGTCTGCGCAAAATGCGTCAAAACAATCGAGTAAAAGTGATCGCCGTGTCTGGTGGCAAGGGGGGCGTAGGCAAGACCAACGTAACCCTGAACGTGGCGGGAGCCATGGCCGCACAAGGCAAACGGGTGATGGTGCTGGACGCCGACCTTGGCCTCGCCAACGTGGACGTCATGCTGGGGCTGCGGGTGCATCGCAACCTCTCCCATGTATTGGCGGGTGAATGCACCATCGACGACATCATAGTCGAAGGCCCTTACGGCATGATGATAGTGCCGGCGACCTCGGGCACCCAGTCCATGGTCGAGCTCTCGCCGGTGCAACACGCCGAGCTTATCCGCGCCTTCAGCGAGATGAAGACCCAGGTCGACATCCTGCTGGTGGATACCGCGGCAGGCATCTCTGACATGGTGCTGAGTTTCACCCGCGCTGCCCAGGACATCATGGTGGTGGTCTGCGATGAACCGACCTCCATCACGGATGCCTACGCGCTCATCAAGATCCTCTCCAAGGAGCACGGGGTGTTTCGCTTCAAGGTGGTGGCCAACATGGTGCGCTCCTTGCGCGAAGGGCAGGAGCTCTACGCCAAGCTGACCCGGGTGACCGACCGCTTCCTGGATACCTCGCTGGAGCTGGTTGCCTGCGTGCCTTATGACACCAATCTGCGGGCTGCCGTGCGCAAGCAGAAGCTGATTGTCGAAGCCTTCCCCAAGTCTCCGGCCGCACTGGCATTCAGAGCGCTGGCCAACAAGGCGGCAAGCTGGCCCATTCCTAACCAACCCGGCGGTCATCTCGAATTTTTCCTGGAAAATTTGCTGCAAAAGCCGGTCATAGCACAGGAAGGTTCCCGTGAATAAAGCCCAAGCGTACTTGCGTCATCAGGATTCCTACGTGCTGGTCGAGCGCCATGCTCCGCTGGTGAAGCGGATCGCCCAGCATTTGTTGGCTCGCCTGCCAAGCAGTGTCTTGCTGGATGACCTGATCCAGGCAGGTATGATTGGGTTGCTCGAAGCCTCCCGCAACTTTGATGGCAGCAAGGGGGCCAGTTTTGAAACCTACGCCGGGATCCGCATCCGCGGCTCCATGCTGGATGAGATCCGGCGCGGTGACTGGGTGCCGCGCTCGGTGCACCGCAACAGCCGCACCATAGCCGAAGCCATCGAAAATGTTGAACAAACCCACGGTCGTGATGCTCGCGACACCGAAGTGGCCGCCCAGATGGGGGTCAGCCTCGCCGAGTATCACACCATGCTGCAGGATGTGTCCTGCGGCAAGATCATCGGCATCGAGGATCTTGGTGTCAGCGAGGATGTCATCGGTCACCCCGATGACGAGCCGGGCAGCAACGGCTTTGATGAACTGGCGGCTGAACGTTTCCAGGGGGCGCTGGCCGAACACATTGCCCGCCTGCCGGAACGGGAAGCGCTGGTGCTCTCCCTTTACTACGATGAAGAACTGAACTTGCGTGAAATAGGCGAGGTATTGAACGTCAGCGAGTCTCGCGTGAGCCAGATACACAGTCAGGCGATGCACAGATTACGCGCGCGTTTAAGAGATTGGCATGTATAAGTGTTTGTACTGGCTACACTGAAACAAAACTCTAAGGCATAATCCGCAAAACAAAACCTGCGATCTGCATCATGTAAGTGAGCCGCTCTGGCGGCTATTTAGGAGGGAATTTTGGACAAGAACATGAAAATCCTCATTGTTGACGATTTTTCAACGATGCGCCGGATTATCAAGAACTTGCTGCGTGACTTGGGATTCAACAACACCCACGAAGCAGACGATGGCAACACGGCCTTGCCAATGTTGAAAAATGGCGATTTTCAATTTGTCGTGACCGACTGGAACATGCCTGGCATGCAAGGCATCGACTTGCTCAAGGCTATTCGCGTCGATGACAAGCTCAAACACCTGCCGGTACTGATGGTGACTGCCGAAGCCAAGCGCGAGCAGATCATTGAAGCCGCCCAGGCAGGCGTCAATGGTTATATCGTCAAGCCTTTCACTGCTGCAACGCTCAAAGAGAAACTCGACAAAATCTTTGAACGAATCGGCTAAGGAGCAGCAGGGATGAAGGCCAAAACGAGTGCAATGATTTCGCTCGATCAGGCAAGGATGCTTGTTGCCCATCTTGAGCAAGGTGAATTCGAACAGGCCGACACTCTCATCGCCGATGCGTGTGCGCCCAATGCGGCGGCCCTGTTTGACAAAGTGGGTCAATTGACCCGACAACTGCATGATTCCCTACAAGATTTTCGGCTGGATCCCAGGATCCCCGATCTGGCCACCCATGAAATTCCCGATGCGCGGGAGCGCCTCAGCTATGTCATCGACATGACGGACAAGGCTGCCAATCGCACCATGGATGCGGTGGAAGCCAGTCTGCCCATTGCCGATCGGTTAAATGACAACATTCAACTCGTTCTGCCCAACTGGAATGCCCTGATGAGCAGAGACATGAGTGTTGGGCAATTCAAGTCTTTGTGTCACCAACTGGATGATTTTATTAAGGCTTCTGAATCTGATGCCGATAAATTACGGCAACTGCTGACAGAAATCCTGATGGCGCAAGATTTTCAGGATTTGACCGGCCAAATGATCCGCAAGGTCATCAAGTTGGTCCAGGAAGTTGAAACTAAATTAATAGAAATGCTGACTATGTTTGGTGAGGCATCTGCCGAGCATTCTTCTCGCAGCCTTCCTGTAAGCGGGATTGAAGCCGAAGGCCCCATCATGAACCCTGAGACTCGTTCCGATGTGGTCAATGGTCAGGATGATGTGGACGATCTGCTGTCTAGCCTGGGATTTTAATGGAGTGACGCATGGCCTTCGAAGTTGATGAAGACATACTGCAAGACTTTTTGGTCGAAGCATCCGAAATATTGGAACAGTTGTCTGAACAACTGGTCGACTTGGAAAAGCGACCCGATGACAAGAATCTGTTGAATGCCATATTTCGCGGCTTCCATACCGTCAAGGGCGGCGCCGGTTTTCTCTCGCTGACCGAACTGGTGGACGTCTGCCACGGTGCCGAGAACGTGTTCGACATCTTGCGCAACGGCAAGCGGACCGTGACCGCCGAGTTGATGGACGTGATCCTGCAGGCCCTGGATGCCATCAATGTGATGTTCGCCCAGGTGCAGAATCGCGAACCGCCTAGCCCTGCGTCCGCCGAAATCCTTCATGATCTACACGAGCTCTGCAAACCCGAAGGGGAAGAGCAGCTATTGACTGCCTCTGCAGGCAGCAGTGCTCCGGTGGAGGCTGCCGCTCCCGTGGTTGAAGAGGTGGCGGTGATTGCCGAGCCGGAGCCTGCGGCCGTGCCGGAACCCGCGCAGGAGGCCTCCGTGGTCAGCGGTGGTGGTTCCATCGATGAGATCTCGGCCGATGAGTTTGAACGCCTGCTTGACGAGTTGCATGGCGTCGGTGGCGCACCTACCGCAGCGGCCAGCCCTGCTGCGCCGAGTTCCGGCGACATCACAGATGACGAATTTGAAGCCTTGCTTGACCAGCTCCATGGCCAGGGTCAGCACGGTGGCGCTCCCGAAGTCAATCCGCTGAAATCGGTACAGAAAGAGGTGGACGAGCTGATCGATGACGATGAGTTCGAACGTCTGCTGGATGAACTGCACGGTCGAGGTCAGAGTCCGCAGAGCAGCATGTCAGCCCCGGCGGTGCCCCAGACTCCAGCGCCAGCAGCACCGGTTACTCCGGCGCCGGCAGCCAAACCGGCTCCTGCGCCTGTTGCGGCCAAGCCAGCCGCCGCGCCGGCAGCGGCAAAACCGGCTCCTGCCCCGGCGCCATCCAAGCAGGCTGCGCCAGCGCCCGCCGACAGTGCGGTGCAAAGCGACACTACGGTACGGGTGGATACCAAGACGCTGGACGTCATCATGAACATGGTGGGTGAGCTGGTGCTGGTACGAAACCGTCTGGTGAGCCTCGGCATCGCCAGCAACGATGAAGACATGTCAAAAGCCGTTGCCAACCTGGATGTGGTGACGGCGGATCTGCAAGGCGCGGTGATGAAGACCCGCATGCAGCCTATCAAGAAAGTATTTGGTCGCTTCCCACGGGTGGTACGGGATCTGGCCCGTACCCTCAAGAAAGAGATCGAGCTGGTAATGGTCGGTGAAGAGACCGATCTCGACAAGAACCTGGTGGAGGCCCTTGCCGACCCGCTGGTTCACCTGGTGCGCAACTCTTGCGACCACGGCGTCGAGATGCCGGATGTTCGCGAGAAGGCGGGCAAGCCACGGCAAGGCACCATTACCCTGAGCGCGTCCCAGCAGGGCGATCATATCCTGCTCTGTATCGAGGATGATGGTGCGGGGATGGATCCCGAGAAGCTCAAGTCCATCGCCATCAGCCGCGGTGTGCTGGATGCCGATACTGCGGCCCGCATGAGCGACAACGATGCCTACAACCTGATCTTTGCTCCCGGCTTCTCGACCAAGTCAGAGATCTCCGATATCTCCGGCCGTGGCGTCGGGATGGATGTGGTGAAGACCAGCATCGTCAGCCTGAATGGCTCGGTGCATATCGATTCGACCTGGGGCAAGGGCACCCGTCTCGAGATCAAGGTGCCGCTGACCCTGGCGATCCTGCCGACCCTGATGGTGGAAGTGGGCGAGCAGACGTTCGCGCTGCCGCTGGGCTGTGTGAACGAGATATTCCATCTGGATCTGAAAAAGGCCAACATGGTGGATGGACAGCTCACCATCATAGTGCGCGAGAAGGCCATCCCGTTGTTCTATCTGCACAACTGGCTGGTCAGAGGCAAAAACCGAAAATCGCGTCAGGACACGGGCCACGTGGTGATTGTCCAGATTGGTACCCAGCAGATCGGTTTTGTCGTGGACAATCTGATCGGTCAGGAAGAGGTGGTGATCAAGCCGCTGGACAGCCTGTTGCAGGGGACTCCCGGCATGGCCGGTGCGACCATCACCAGCGATGGCGGTATTGCGCTCATTCTGGATGTGCCGAGTCTGCTCAAGGCGTACGCCCGTAGACATTGATACCCCAGGCTCAAGGAGTTAGAAGAATAACAATGGCAATCAAGGTATTAGTTGTCGACGATTCAAGCTTCTTCCGTCGTCGGGTCAGCGAGATCATCACTCAGGATCCCATGCTGACGGTCATCGACACGGCCCAAAATGGGCGGGAAGCGGTAGAAAAGGCACAGCAGTTGCGTCCTGACGTGATCACCATGGACATAGAGATGCCAGTGATGGATGGCATCAGCGCCGTGCGTGAGATCATGGCCAAGTGCCCCACGCCGATCCTGATGTTCTCTTCTTTGACCCACGAAGGGGCCAAAGCCACGCTCGATGCGCTCGATGCAGGGGCGCTCGACTTTCTGCCCAAGAAATTCGAAGACATTGCCCGTGACAAGGATGAAGCCGTCCGTCTGCTGCAGCAGCGGGTCAAGGAGATTTCACGCAAGCGCTTCCTGATGTCTGCACCGGCACGCCCGAAGGCGCCCGAGCCTGTGGCCAGGACACCTCTGAATGCGCCACGTCCGGCAGAGCGTCAGGCCGAGCCGCAGCGTGCTGCTCCGGTGGCCGCATTCAAGCGTAGCGGCAAGAGTTATCAGCTGGTGGCCATTGGTACTTCTACCGGCGGCCCGGTCGCCCTGCAGAATGTGCTGACCAAGCTGCCCGGCGATTTCCCGCATCCGATCCTGCTTATCCAGCACATGCCGGCAACCTTCACCGCGGCCTTTGCCGCACGCCTCAATGGCCTGTGCCAGATAGGTGTCAAGGAAGCGGAAGACGGCGATGTGCTCAAGCCCGGTCACGCTTACCTGGCCCCCGGTGGCAAACAGATGCTGCTGGAAGGCCGTGGTGCCGGTGCCCGAATCCGCATTGTCGATGGCAATGACAAGGTCAACTACAAGCCGTGCGTCGACATTACCTTCGCCTCTGCCGCCAAGACCTATGCCGACAAGGTGCTTGCCATCGTGTTGACCGGGATGGGGGCGGACGGTCGGGATGGTGCGCGTCTGCTCAAGGAGCAGGGCTCCACCATCTGGGCTCAGGATGAAGCGTCCTGCGTGGTTTATGGCATGCCGCAGGCGGTTGCCAAAGCCGGTATTGCCACTGAATCGCTGCCGCTGGATCGAGTCGCACAACGTATCCTGGTTGAGCTGGGTCGCTAACGATGGGCATGTTTGGCCTGATCCTGGCACTGGGAGCCATTGCCATTGCCCAATTGTGGCATGGCGGCAACCTGTTGACCCTGCTCGATGGACCCGCGTTTGTCATCGTGGTGGGGGGAACCTGGGGGGCGGTCATTTTGCAGACGCCGCGCAAGTTCCTGCTGGAAGCGCTCAGGCAGACCCGCTGGATGGTGGTGCCGCCAGACTGGGATCTGGTCGCTCAGGCCGAGAGATTGCAATCCTGGGCTATCTTTGCACGCCAGCAAGGGTTGCTGGCGCTGGAGAATCAGGCCGAGCAGGAGAGTGACGAATTTACCCGTCATGGCCTCACCATGATAGTGGACGGGGTTTCGGTAGACGACATTCGCATGTTGCTGGAAGCGGATATCGATATCGAGCAGGAGCGCAACGAGCACTCAGCCAGGGTCTTCGAGGCCATGGGGGGGTACAGTCCGACCATCGGCATCATAGGTGCCGTCATCGGGCTGATCCAGGCGATGTTTCATCTGGAGGAGCCCGCCGCTCTCGGTGCCGGCATTGCCGTCGCCTTCGTTGCCACCATTTACGGGGTCGGCTTTGCCAACCTGCTCTACCTGCCGATTGCCAATCGCCTGCGTGCTTTTCACTATCATTACGCCCTGTTTCAGGAGATGACGCTGGAAGGCCTGATGGCCATCGCCCATGGTGAGAATGGCCCTCAGGTTGAACGGCGGTTGAAGGCTTATCTGAAGGGAGAGTAGCCATGCGCAAGCGCTATCGTTTGCATCTGCAAGGTCGGGAACACCTCGATCGCTGGCTGGTTTCCTACGCCGACTACATGACGCTGATCTTCGCCCTGTTCGTGGTGCTCTACTCGGTGGCACTGGTCAACAAGGACAAGTATCGCGCCGTCATCGACGGCATGACCCAGGCATTCAATGTGATGCAGCCCCGCAGCGATGGCTTGCTGGAGGGGCAGGGCAAGTCGCTGCTGAACAATGAAGTGTCCGCCGCAACCTCTGTGCTGGAAAGTGCCAAGGCCCGTTCACCCTCGCAGGCTCCTATTTCTGGTGTTCCCATTCTGCAAGATGGTATGACTCTTGCGAAGATAGATTCGCAACTGCAGGAGAACATGGGGTCTCTGGTGGATGCAGGGGTAGTCAAGTTGACACAGGATGACAACTGGCTGACCGTGGAGCTGAGTTCCGGCTTGCTGTTTGGCAGTGGCAGTGCGTTTATGAGCTCCAATGCAGATCCGGTGCTCAATACTCTTTCAAGTATCCTGAAACCGGTCGATAACTATGTGAGAGTGCGGGGTTACACGGATAACCAGCAGATAAATAATGAAATTTTTCGCTCCAACTGGACGTTGTCGGCAGCAAGGGCGGAGGCCGTACTCACTGCCCTGATCGCCAAGGGGATAGCCCCGCAGCGACTTGCCTACGAGGCGTACGGGGAGTTCTCTCCCTTCTCGGACAACAGTACCGAGCAGGGGCGTTTACAGAATCGCAAGGTGGTGGTCGCTATCTCCAAGTTCGCCTGGGTACCACCTCCGAACCCGGCTCCTCCCGTTCAGCCAGTGACGGAGGAGCCGGTCCCGGCAGTTCAGCAGGCAGTCGAGGCAGGAGAGGTCAAGGTGATCTCGCTGCCAGGTGGTGGCATACGCATAACAACGAGGCAGGATTGATACAGTGATTGTTTGGACGGTTGCCAACCAAAAAGGTGGGGTCGGTAAAACCACCACGGTGGTCTCGTTGGCCGGTATTCTGGCTCAGCGTGGTCAGCGGGTGCTGTTGATCGACACCGACCCTCATGCTTCCCTGACCTCATATCTCGACTTTGACTCCGATCGGCTGGATGGCACCCTCTATGAGCTGTTCCAGGCGGTCAAGCCCACGGCGGAGCTCGTCAATAAACTGACGCTGCGTACCAAGTTTGAAAACATCCACCTGCTGCCCGCTTCCATTACCCTGGCCACACTGGATCGGGTGATGGGCAATCGGGAAGGGATGGGGCTGGTGCTCAAGCGGGCACTGCTGCGCATCCAGGATCAATACGACTATGTGCTGATCGACTGCCCGCCCGTGCTGGGGGTCATGATGGTGAATGCGCTGGCGGCCTGTGACCGGATCCTGGTGCCGGTGCAGACCGAGTTCCTGGCGCTCAAGGGGTTGGAGCGGATGATGAAGACTTTCGAGATCATGCAGCGCTCCAAGCGGGAGAAGTTCCGCTATACCGTCATTCCCACCATGTTTGACAAGCGAACCCGCGCCTCGCTGATGACCCTGCAGTCCATCAAGGAGCAGCACGGGAGCGCGGTCTGGAATGCCGTCATACCCATAGATACCAAGTTTCGGGATGCCAGTTTGCTTCACATTCCCCCCTCCATCTATTCGCCGAGCAGCCGCGGCACCTACGCCTATGAGACGCTGCTCAACTATCTTGATGCGCAAGAGCGCCAGCGTGCTCATGAGGTGACATCATGAGAGATACCACCCAAGTCCGGGCCATGGATGACTACTTCCACTCCCTGCTGCTGGAGGATGCCCTGCTGCTGGATGCCGACGAGTCTGACTCCGCGCCCGTCATCCAGCTGCAACGCAAGCCCCAGCCGGTTGCCGAGAAAGTGGCCCAGCCCTATCTGGAGGCGGATCAGCGGCTGGAACAGTTGAGTGAACTGCTGGCCCAGGTCGGTCAGGTACAATATGAAATCGACGCCCTGAGCCATGAAGAGATGATCACTGAACCGCTGCAGATCGAGGCCGAAGATGCCTTGCTGCCGGTTGAGCCGGTCTGGCCCGAGGAGATGCCCGAGCCGGTGGCGGCGGATCCCGCGACTCTGGTGGTGACGGAGACCGAGGTGGCGCTGGCGCCACAGGAGGAAGTTGCCCCCTCCACCTGGGAAAACATCGATACCGGCAAGGAGTTTCAGGCCCTGTTCTTTGAAGTGGCCGGCGTCACCTTTGCGGTGCCGTTGACCGAGCTTGGCGGTATTCATCAGCTGGGAGAGGTGTCATCCCTTTTTGGCCAGCCCGGCTGGTACAAGGGGATCATGACGTCCCGCGAGCAGAAGATGAACGTGGTGGACACGGCACAGTGGGTCATGCCGGGCCAGCATCTGGAAATAGATGACTACAAGTATCTGATCATGTTGGGTGAATCCCCCTGGGGACTGGCCTGCCATCATCTGAAGGGAACCGAGTTATTGCACCGTGATCAGGTCAAATGGCGCCATCAGGAGGGCAAACGTCCCTGGCTGGCCGGCATGGTCAAGGAGAAGATGTGTGCCCTGCTGCACGTGAAGGAATTGCTCCTGTTGCTGGAGCGCGGGGTCAACATAGAAGGTCGCTGATAACTTCTGCACTCGGGCTGTTTTATTGCTAGTTTTACCAGTAGACGTTTTCATAAAAGGAATAAAAACATGACAGAAAAGCGCAATATTGCACAGAATCTGGCCGAAGACGAAGTGCTGCAATGGGTCACCTTCCAGCTGGAAAATGAAACCTACGGCATCAACGTGATGCAGGTGCAGGAGGTGCTGCGCTACACCGAGATCGCCCCTGTGCCGGGTGCCCCCGAATACGTGCTGGGCATCATCAACCTGCGCGGCAACGTGGTGACCGTCATCGACACCCGTTCCCGCTTCGGTCTGCCTTCTGGCGATGTGAGTGAAAACTCGCGCATCGTCATCATCGAGGCGGAGAAGCAGGTGATCGGCATCATGGTCGACAGCGTGGCCGAGGTGGTCTATCTGCGTTCGTCCGAGATCGATGCGGCCCCGGCCGTGGGTACCGAAGAGAGCGCCAAGTTCATTCAGGGGGTCAGCAATCGCGATGGCCAACTGCTGATCCTGGTCGATCTGAACAAGCTGCTCTCCGATGAAGAGTGGGAAGATATCGGTTCCCTCTGATAGGAAGATGATGTGTTGATGATTGAAATTGCCGCCTTGGGGGTGTCCTTGCTGGCGTTGGCGCTGGCCCTGTACGGGGTGTTAGGCAGCCGACGTGGCCAGCGAGAGTCCGAGGCCAGGGTGGAGCTGCTGCAGGGTCAGCTCGAGAGTCTGCGCAAGCAGATGATGGAGCTGCATACCGGAGCCATCGGCATGGGCCAGCGTCTGCAATCCGTCGAAGGGGCCATGCAGCAGGTCAATGACCGCCAGCAGGAGCTGACCCTGCAGGATCCGGAACGCCGCCTGTACAGCCGGGCCGCCAAGATGGTGGAGCTCGGTGCCGACCTCGATGAGGTCATGAATGAGTGTGAATTGCCAAAGGCCGAGGCTGAATTGTTGATTTCATTGCGAAAAGGCCGCTCATGATCGATCGGGAAGGCGTCTGCCTTCCTGATTTTCCCGCCCCGCTTTGCGGCTCTCCAAGGCGGGATCTCCCCCACAAATCCTGCTGATAATTGGCATCTTTGAAAAGACGCTTCCCGATACTGTGTTAATATGCAGGCCGCTTCTTTTCACTGATTACATCCTCATGCTGCTTCAAATTCACAACCTGAGCTGCGTGCGTGAAGATCGCACTCTGTTTGAACATCTCTCCTTTGCGGTGGCTCCCGGTGATCTGGTGCAAATTGAAGGTCCCAACGGCGTGGGCAAGACCAGCCTGCTGCGCCTGCTGACCGGCCTGTCTCAGCCTTTTGCCGGTGAAGTGTGCTGGAATGGCGAGAATATTCGCCATTGCCGCGACGAATATCACGCCAATCTGCTCTATCTCGGTCATCAGCCAGGCGTCAAGGCTGCCCTGACACCGCTTGAAAACCTCGCCTTCTACCAGAAACTGCACCATGCGGCCGATACCAGCGTGGACCTGTGGCGGGTGCTGGCCCAGGTCGGTCTGGCCGGCTTTGAAGACAACCCCACCGGTCAGCTCTCCGCCGGTCAGCAACGCCGCGTCGCGCTGGCCCGTCTGTGGCTCAGCGACAAGCCGGCACTCTGGATCCTGGATGAGCCGTTCACCGCCATCGACAAGCAGGGGGTGAAGGTGCTGGAGCGGCTGTTCCTGACCCATGCCGAGCGGGGGGGCATGGTGATCCTCACCACCCATCAGGACATGACCCTGATGCAGGGACGGCTGAAGACCCTCTCTCTCACGCCCTTGCTGCAGGAGTAGTTCTGATGTTGCGCGCCGTAATGCACCTGATCCACCGTGAGCTGCTGATGGCCCTGCGCCAGCGCTCCGACATCCTCAACCCGCTCTGGTTCTTTCTCATCGTCATCACCCTGTTTCCGCTGGGGATCGGCCCCGAGCCCAAGCTGCTGGCCCGCATCGCCCCCGGCATCATCTGGGTGGCGGCCCTGCTGGCGGCCATGCTCTCCCTGGAGCGGCTGTTTCGCGACGACTTCGGCGATGGCGCGCTGGAGCAGATGATGTTGATGCCCCATCCGCTGGGCTTGCTGGCGCTGGCCAAAGTGATCGCTCACTGGTTGCTGACCGGCTTGCCGCTGTTGCTCATCTCCCCGCTGCTCGCCATCCTGCTGTCGCTGGACATGGACACCTATCTGGCGGTGGTCGCCACCCTGGCGCTGGGCACACCCGTGCTGAGCCTGCTCGGGGCGATCGGGGTGGCCCTCACCGTGGGTCTGCGCAAAGGGGGAGTGTTGCTCAGTCTGCTGATCCTGCCGCTCTATATTCCGGTACTGATTTTTGCCACCTCCGCCATCGATGCGGCGGGGATGGGGCTGCCCTATTCGGGGCAGCTGGCGATTCTGGGGGCCATGCTGGCCGGTGCGCTCACCCTGACCCCGTTGGCGGTCTCGGCGGCGCTGCGGGTCAGCGTGAATTGATGAAAGCGTCTGAAAAAGTGGCCATGGAAGGGCCGTTATAAAAAATATAATTGAGATAGATCAAGAGGATGGCTGCTTATTGCTTTCGGGGGATGTGATGTTTTCCGGCAGTGGGTAAGGTAGGCCTCGCCACGATATTAATAACAGAAAGGTTTTGTGAGCTATGTGGAAATGGTTGCACCCTTACGCTAAACCCGAGCGCGCTTACCAGCTGGCAGGGACCTTGCTGCCCTGGTTTGCCGTGACCAGCCTGCTGGCATTCATCATCGGCACCCTCTGGGGGTTGGCGTTCGCCCCTGCCGATTACCAGCAGGGTGACTCCTTCCGGATCATCTACATCCATGTTCCCGCCGCCATTCTCTCCATGGGGGCCTACTCCACCATGGCGGTCGCGGCCTTTATCGGTCTGGTGTGGCAGCTGCGGATGGCCGACATGACGGTGGCCGCCATCGCGCCGGTCGGCGCCGTGTTTACCTTCATCGCGCTGTTTACCGGCGCCGCCTGGGGCAAACCCATGTGGGGCACCTGGTGGGTGTGGGATGCGCGGCTCACCTCGGAGCTGATCCTGCTGTTCCTCTACCTGGGGGTCATCGCCCTCTACAACGCCTTCAGCGACAAGGTGCTGGCTGGCCGGGCCGCCGGCATCCTGGCACTGGTGGGGGTGATCAACCTGCCCATCATTCACTACTCGGTGGAGTGGTGGAACACCCTGCATCAGGGCGCCACCATCACCAAGTTTGACAAGCCCTCCATCTCCCCCGAGATGCTGTGGCCGCTGCTCATCATGATCCTGGCCTTTGCCGCCTTCCTCGGGGCTCTCTCCCTGATGCGTTTTCGAAATGAGCTCTTGATGCGGGAGTGGCACCGCCCCTGGGTCAAAGAGATAGCCGAACAGGAGAAGTAAGCATGCACTTTGCCTCATTCAGTGACTTTCTGGCGATGGGCGGTTACGCCTTCTACGTCTGGCTCTCCTTCGGTCTGACCCTGCTCTGCCTGGTCGGCATCGTCATTTCCACCCGTATGAAAACCCGCAGCCTGCTCGGCGAATTGCGCAGCAAGCAGGCGCGCGAGGCTCGTCGCAAGGCGGCCCAGCAGATGGAGAACACCCTATGAACCCGAGACGCAAAAAACGCCTCACCATCATCCTGGCGATCAGTGCCGGCCTCGCCGCCGTGATCGGCCTGGTGCTCTATGCCCTCAGCCAGAACATCGATCTCTTCTATACCCCGAGCGAGCTGGTGGAGGGCAAGGGACCGGACAAGATCAAGCCGGAAGAGGGGCAGCGCCTGCGCATTGGGGGTCTGGTGGTGCCGGGTTCGGTGCAGCGGGATCCCCAGAGCCTCAAGGTGGCCTTCAAGTTGGTGGACAACGGCGGGCATCTGGTGACCGTCGAGTTTGACGGCATCCTGCCGGATCTGTTCCGCGAGGGGCAGGGCATCGTCGCCCAGGGCACCCTCAAGGATGCCACCACGGTCGCCGCCTTCGAGGTGCTGGCCAAGCACGATGAGAACTACATGCCGCCGGAAGTGGCCGATGCCACCAACGGCATGCACTTCAAGCCGGAATATACCGACGCGCAGTTGAAGGGGAGCAAGCAATGATCCCGGAATTAGGACAGTTCTCGCTGATCCTGGCGTTTGCCACCGCGCTGCTGCTGGGCAGCTATCCGCTGCTCGGGGCCAAATGGGGGCGCCTTGGTATGATGTCGGCGGCTCGTCCGCTCGCCTATGCCCAGTTTTTGCTGTTGCTGCTGTCGTTCCTCTGCCTGACCTGGGCCTTCATCGACAACGACTTCACCGTGCAGTACGTGGCCACCAACTCCAACAGTCTGCTGCCGCTGGCCTATCGCATCTCCGCGGTATGGGGGGCCCATGAAGGTTCCCTGCTGCTGTGGGTGCTGACGTTGGGGGGCTGGACCGCGGCGGTCGCCATGTTCAGCCGCCGCCTGCCGCTCGACGCGGTGGCGCGGGTGCTCGGGGTGCTCGGCCTCATCTCGGTCGGTTTCACCGCCTTCGTGCTGTTTACCTCCGACCCCTTCACCCGCACCTTGCCCTACTTCCCGGTGGATGGGCGCGATCTCAACCCGCTGCTGCAGGACCCGGGTCTCATCTTCCACCCGCCCATGCTCTACATGGGCTATGTGGGCTTCTCGGTGGCGTTTGCTTTCGCCATCGCGTCCCTGATGACCGGCCGGCTCGATGCCACCTGGGCGCGCTGGTCCCGTCCCTGGACCATGGCCGCCTGGGTCTTCCTCACTCTGGGTATCGTGCTGGGCTCCTGGTGGGCCTATTACGAGCTCGGCTGGGGCGGCTGGTGGTTCTGGGATCCGGTGGAAAACGCCTCCTTCATGCCCTGGCTGGCCGGCACCGCCCTGCTGCACTCGCTGGCAGTCAGTGAAAAACGCGCCACCTTCAAGGCCTGGACCGTGCTGCTGGCGCTCTCGGCCTTCTCCCTGAGCCTGCTGGGTACCTTTCTGGTGCGCTCCGGCGTGCTGGTCTCGGTGCATGCGTTTGCCTCCGACCCGACCCGCGGCCTGTTCATTCTGGGCTTCCTGCTGGCGGTGATAGGTTCATCCTTGCTGCTGTTCGCCTTCAAGGGCTCCCAGGTGAGAAGCCATGGCAAGCACGAACTGTGGAGCCGCGAGACCCTGCTGCTTGGCAACAACATCATGCTGGTGGCGGGCCTGCTGACCGTGCTGCTCGGCACCTTGCTGCCGCTGGTGCACAAGGAGCTGGGGCTTGGCAGCATCTCCATCGGCACCCCCTTCTTCAACCACATCTACAGCTGGCTGATCATCCCCTTTGCCCTGTTGCTGGGGGTTGGCCCGCTGTTTCGCTGGCGTCGTCAGGAGCTGGGCGAGCTCAAGGGCAAGGTGGTCCTGGCGCTCCTGCTGAGCCTGGCCGCCGCCATCCTGCTGCCGCTGCTGCTGGCCGAGGAGTTCAAGCCCTGGGCTGCGCTCGGTATCGGGCTTGGCGCCTGGATCATCGTCACCAGCGTGCAGGAGACCTGGGCGCGCGCCACCCACAAGCACAGCTTTGCCGTCGGCGTGCGGCGCCTTGGCAACAGCCACTGGGCCATGATCCTGGGCCACGTGGGTCTCGCGGTGAGCATCATCGGCATCGCCTGCACCCAGAACTACAGCATCGAGAAGGACTTGCGCATGCAGGCCGGCGATCGGGTCCATTTTGCCGATTATGAGTTCGTCTTTACCGGTATCAAGGAGAAGAACGGCCCCAACTACGACGGTTTCAAGGGCGTGCTGGAAGTGCACAAGGATGGCAAGCAGGTGGCTCTGCTCAAGCCGGAGAAGCGCATGTACAAGGTGACCCGGATGCCGATGACCGAGGCGGCCATCGATGCCGGCTTTACCCGTGACCTCTATGCGGCCCTTGGCGAGCAGCTCGACAACGGCGCCTGGGCGGTGCGGATATACTACAAACCCTTCGTGCGCTGGATCTGGTTCGGCGGCGTCTTCATGGCCATTGGCGGCGTGCTGGCGATGCTGGACAAGCGCTACCGTTTCGGTCGTCGTGAAGAGGAGGCCAAGGCATGAGCAAGAAGACCTGGTTGTTTCTGATCCCCTTCATCGTCTTTCTGCTGGGAGCCGTGTTTCTGTTCAAGGGGCTCTATTCCGATCCCACCAAGCTCGAGTCCGTGATGGTGGGCAAGGAGGTGCCCGTGTTCACCCTGCAGGATATCTATGACCTCAATAAGCAGCATGACAGGAGCATCCTCAAGGGGCGTCCCATGCTGCTCAACGTCTGGGCCACCTGGTGCCCGACCTGCTACGGGGAGCACACCTACCTCAAGGAGCTGGCGGGGCAGGGGATCTATATTGTCGGCATGAACTACAAGGATGAGCGGGCCAAGGCCATCAACTGGCTGGCGGAGCTCGGCAATCCCTATCAGATCAATCTGTATGATCCCGACGGCATGCTGGGGCTGGATCTGGGGGTTTACGGCGCGCCGGAGACCTTCTTCATCGACAGTCAGGGCATCATCCGCTATCGCCACGTGGGTGACGTCAACCCCGAGGTGTGGGCATCGACCCTCAAACCCATCTATGACGCCATGAAGTGAGGGAGAACCCGATGAGAATCTTGATTGCATCCCTGCTGCTGCTGGCGGGACTGGGCGGGGCGGGCCAGGCGCTGGCCGCCATCGATGTCTACACCTTCGACAACGACGCTCAGGAGCAGACCTTTCGTGAACTGACCAAGGAGCTGCGCTGCCCCAAGTGCCAGAACCAGGACATCGCCGACTCCAATGCGGGCCTGGCCAAGGACCTGCGTGACAAGACCTACCAGATGGTGCGCGAGGGCAAGGAGAAGCAGGAGGTGGTGGACTACATGGTGGCCCGCTACGGCAACTTCATCCTGTACAACCCGCCGCTGATGGCCTCCACCCTGATCCTCTGGCTGGGGCCGCTGCTGGTGATCGTGGTGGGCATAGTCCTGGTGGTGGTGCGCAGTCGCCGTCGTCCCGCGGCAGCTACGCCGGCGGATAGCGCCCTGAGCGCGGAGGAGCAGCGTCGTCTGGCTGCCCTGCTCAAAGAGGAAGAGAAACAATGACCGCATTTTGGATAGTGATCGCGGCCCTGCTGGTGCTGGTGAGCCTGGCACTGGTGTTGCCCCTGTGGCGGGGAGAGGGCCGCCAGAGCATCAGCCGCTCGGCCCTCAACAAACAGCTCTATCGTCAGCGTCTGCTGGAGATCGGCGAAGAGCGCGAACAGGGGGTGCTGGCGGAAGAGCAGGACACCCTGGTCGAGTTGCAGCGCAGCCTGCTGGACGACATCCCCGACGTGGAGCAGACCGCCCGTGGCGGCAAGAGTCTGATCTGGATCCCGGGTGTGCTGGTGCTGCTGGTGGTGAGCCTGGGGCTCTACTACAAGCTCGGCGCCTGGCAGGAGGTCAGCCGCTGGCAGGACGCCAGCAGCCGGTTGGGCGAGCTCAGCAACCGCATCCTGGTGGAGCGCAATGCCGAGGTCACCGAGCAGGATCTGCTGGACTTCACCCTGGCCCTGCGTACCCGCCTGAAAGAGGAACCGAACGATTACCGCGGCTGGCTGCTGCTGGGCCGACTGTCGCTGGATGGCAATGATCCCGATATGGCCCGCGAGGCGCTGGAGCGGGCCTACGCTCTGGCACCGCAGAAGGGGATGGTGGCGGTGCCCTATGCCCAGGCGCTGATGATGACAGGGAATGACGCGCAGGCCGATCAGCTGCTGCGGGGAGCCATCGCCCAGGATCCGGCCAATATCGAGGCGCGCTCCGTCTACGCCTTCATGGCCCTGCAAAAAGAGGACTTCAAGACCGCCCTGCAACGCTGGCGCGAGATGCTGCCGCTGATGGAGAAGGGCTCGACCCGCTACACCATGGTGGAGCGCTCCATCGACTATGCCGAGCAGCAGTTGAAGAAACGCGGCATGGCCAGTGCGGCCGTGCCGGCAGAGGCGAGCGGACAGGGCACCGCCTCCGCCCAGGTGCTGGAAGTGAAGGCCGGCGAGTTCCCGCTCAAGGTGACGCTGGCCGATGGCATTGAACTGCCGGAAGATGCCCATCTGTTCGTGTTTGCGGTGATCCCCAACGGGCCGCCCATGCCCATCGCGGTCAAGCGCATCCCGGGCCCGCACTTCCCGGTGATGCTGTCGCTGGGTGACGGCGATGCCATGATGGAGGGCAACAAGCTGGCCGCCTATCCCGAGCTGCAGTTCAAGGCGCGCCTCTCCCGTGGCGGCAACGTCATGAACAAGGAAGGGGCGTTCGAAGGGGCCTCGGTCCCGGTCGCCACCGGCTCAATTCCTTCAGCGCCGATTGACATCCGCATCGATCACGCCCTCTAATACGCCTCTGGCCCGGCCCTCGATGGGGCCGGGCTGCCTATAATTCAGATTAATCACAATAAAAAGCTAGGACTTCCATATGCATGTGCGTGTAGGGGCATTGACGGTGGCCTTGTTGCTGGGTGGCTGTGCTGGCGGCCCGCCCAAGCCGGGCCCCGAGAGCCTTGACCTCAAGGAGACGCCGAGCCGGCCCGAAGCGACCAGCACGGCCAGTGACAGCCGCGACCCGTTTCAGGGTGCCAACCGGGCCATGTGGGCCGTCAACTACGATGTGCTGGAGCCCTACGTGGCTCGCCCCGTGGTGCACGGCTACGCCCGCTACGTTCCGCAGGGAATGAAGGATGGCATCGAGAATCTGGTGGAGAACTTCAACGAACCGAGCAGCATGGTCAACCACCTGCTGACCGGCGACTTGAAGGGGGCGGGTACCAACCTGGGCCGCTTCACCCTCAACACCACTGTGGGTCTGCTGGGTATCTTCGACGTGGCCAAGCATGCGGGCCTCGAGCGCAACAAGCTGGAGCTCTCTACCGTGCTCGGGCGCATGGACATAGGCGAGGGGGCCTACGTCATGGTGCCTGTCTATGGCCCCACCACCACCCGCGAGATAGTGGGGGATACCATAGACGTGCTCTACTTCCCTTACTCGCTGCTGACTTTCCCGCTGAAAGCGGTGCACTGGGCGCTGAATGGTCTGGGTACCCGTTCCAAGCTGATCGATCAGGAGCGGATCATCGACAACGCGCTCGATCCTTACGCCCTGACCAAGGACTTCTATCTGCAGTACAACCAGAACAAGGTGACCGGTCGTCAGACCGAGCTCAAGCAAGAGCAGCAGGAGAAGCAAGACGACAGCAATCTGGATGACTATCTGGACGAGATTGACCAGTGATGCCTGTGCATCCCGGCTCGAATGACAAAGGCGCCTGCGGGCGCCTTTTTACTGGGCTGGCTGCCCTCGCGCCCATAAAAAACGCCCCGCAAGAGCGGGGCGTTTTGGCAAGAGTGTGGCGTTATCAGGCAGCCAGGTTCTTGGCCACGAATTCCCAGTTGACCAGGGCCCAGAAGGTTTCCATGTACTTCGGACGCAGGTTGCGGAAGTCGATGTAGTAGGCGTGCTCCCACAGGTCGACGGTCAGCAGCGGGGTGGTACCGGCTTCGGTCAGCGGGCAACCGGCGTTGGAGGTGTTGACGATGGCCAGGGAGCCGTCAGCCTTCTTCACCAGCCAGGTCCAGCTGGAGCCGAAGTTGCCGATGGCAGACTTGGTGAACGCATCCTTGAACTCGGCGAAGGAGCCGAACGCCTTGGTGATGGCATCGGCCAGGGCGCCAGTGGGCTCGCCACCGCCGTTCGGGGAGAGGCAGTGCCAGTAGAAGGTGTGGTTCCAGATCTGGGCGGCGTTGTTGAAGATGCCACCAGTGGAGGTCTTGATGATCTCTTCCAGAGACTTGCCTTCAAACTCGGTACCCGGCACCAGGTTGTTCAGGTTGACCACGTAGGTGTTGTGGTGCTTGCCGTGGTGGTATTCCAGAGTTTCCTGGGAGATGTGCGGTTCCAGAGCATTGATTGCATAGGGCAGAGCGGGAAGTTCGAATGCCATTTTCTACTCTCCATTGGCTGGCCGTGCGAAGGCGACGGTTGCAAGACATTGCGTACTCTTTTCTATTTTGAAAAGAATTGTTCTTGAAGTGATGGGGCCAGTTGGCCCAAAGCCCATCGATTGTACCAGCATCAAAGATGGCCTAACAACTCTTGATTCTCGCCATGATCCGGATCAAGCTGCGGCGTATTGATTCGTCACTTCTTGCTGTTGCCGCGGTTTGCCAGTTTGTGGTCTGCCCGGATTGCAGTAGAATGGCCGCCGAAATCGCTCTAGTGAGGCACCTATGGAAACTATTGAAAAGATCAAACAGCAGCTGGCTGAAAACCCCATCATCCTGTACATGAAGGGCTCCCCCAAGCTACCCAGCTGCGGTTTCTCTGCCCAGGCCTCCCAGGCCCTGATGTCCTGTGGCGAGCCGTTTGCTTACGTCGACATCCTGCAAAACCCGGACATCCGCGCCGAGTTGCCGAAGTTTGCCAACTGGCCCACCTTCCCGCAGCTGTGGGTCGAGGGCGAGCTGGTCGGCGGCTGCGACATCATGATCGAGATGTTCCAGGCTGGCGAACTGCAAACCCTGATCAAGGAAACTGCCGCCAAACACAAGCAGGATGACGTTGCCGCCGAATAAGGCCGCTATCGTATCATGCAAAAAGGGGAGCCATCGGCTCCCCTTTTCTTATGCTGCAAGACGGTATCAGGCGATGCGCTCGATGCGCGCCAGATAGAAGCCGTCGAAACCGGTGGCCGCCGGGCTCACGGTGTGATCACCGAGCAGGCGGAAGTTTTCGTTGGCGGCGAGGAATTTGTCCACCTGCTGGCGGTTCTCCTCGGGCAGGATGGAGCAGGTGGCGTAGACCAGCATTCCACCCACTTTCACCATCTGGCTGTAGCGCTGCAGGATCTCTTCCTGCAGAGCTACCAGCACCGGCAGCCGCTCGGCGGTATCGCGCCACTTGGCATCCGGATTGCGTTTGAGTACGCCAAGGCCGGAGCAGGGCACGTCCAGCAGCAGGCGATCCGCACTCTCTTTGAGGCGCTTGACGGTCTTGCTGCTGGTGATGACCCGGGTCTCCACGTTGTGGGCACCGGCGCGGCGGGCGCGCTGCTTGAGGTTCTCCAGCTTCCACTCTTCCACGTCCATCGCCAGCAGGCGGCCCTTGCCCTTCATCATGGCGGCCAGATGCAGGGTCTTGCCGCCGGCACCGGCACAGGCGTCGATAACCCGCATGCCGGGGGCTACGTCCAGCGCCGCCGCGATGTGCTGGGAGCCGGCATCCTGCTGCTCGAACCAGCCGTCAGCAAAGGCGTTGGTGCGAAACAGGGCGGCATCCGAGGTCACTTCCAGGGCGCTCTCGACCCCTTCCACCGGTACAGTGGTGACCTGCTCTTTGGCCAGCGCCGCCTGCAGCTCGTCACGGGTGCACTTGAGGGTGTTGACCCGCAGGTAACGCTTGGGCATGGCGGTCAGGGCGGCACGCTCGGCCGGCCAGGCATCGCCCAGCTGTTCGCTGCCGAGCTTTTCCAGCCAGGTCGGGCAGCCATCCATCAGCACCGGGTTTTTCTTGGCTTCGGTCAGGCGGCGACGAAACGCTTCTTCATTGAAGCGATCCAGGGTCGGGTGGTTGGGTTGAGCTATCTTGTGGAAAGCATGCCAGCTGTGCAGCAGCGGCCAGACGTGCTTCTCGGCCTGGCGGACCTGAATACCGGTCAGGGCGCAGTAGAGGCTGAGGCGACGCAGCAGATCGCCGGTGACCAGGGCAATCCTTGCCTGTTCTTGCGGTTTGAGTTCGATGCCGGAGAAGTGACGGGCATAGGCGCGATCCAGGGTGAGACCCTGGCCCAGCACATCGTCAACAATGGCAACGACCAGGTCCCCGAGACGGGGTAACAGTGGGGATTTGAGCATGAGATTAACCTTGGTCAGAAAAAGACGAACCGTCGCCATGGTGACGCGGCTCAAAAACTGATAAATCCGCGCAATGATAGGGGCTAGACAGGGTTGGTGCAACACTCCCCATTCGGGGAAGATAGGGTGGATGCTGCTGGACTAATCGGACCAGCAGGCGAATGATGCCGGTTGTAGTTCAGGTGAGTGCATTTTAAAAGGACTAAAAAGATGCAGTTGATGAAATTTTCTCCTTTGGCGCTGGTGGTTGCCAGCATGATGAGTTCGGGCGGCCTTGCGGCCAAAGAGTGGGATACGGTCGCGGCGCGCGCCAGCGCCGCCGACGGTTATGAAGTGCGGGCCAACCAGTTTCGGGTGGCCAAGGTGCCCATCGATTATTTTGCCGGACTGCAAGCCGGGGCGCGCTCGCTGACCCTGCCTCTGCCCGACGGGGGAGAGGTGACCTTCACCCTGCAGGCCTATGACCTGCTGCCGGCCGATCAGGCGGCCAAATTCCCCGAAATCAAGACCTTCAAGGGTCACAATCCGGCGGCGCCGGTAGAGACGGGGCGCTTTGATCTGGGGCCGCTGGGTTTCCACGCCATGTTCAGCCATCAGGGCAAGACGGTGTTCGTCGATCCCCTCAGCAATGCCGAAGGGTATGCCGTCTATTACCAGCAAGACGCCTACAGCAGGTTGGCGGAGGAAGCGGACAAGGTTATCGGCAGCGATACCAGCAAGGCGTTGGCGCACAAGGTGCAGGTGGATGGCAACGTGCGCAAGCGCTACGTCATCGCCATCTCGGCGGCGGGGGAGTACACCCAGTTCCACGGCGGCTCCAAGGTGCTGGCCACCGCGGCCATCGCCACCCTGCTCAACCGGGTCAACGAGGTGTACCAGCGCGACGTGGGGGCCGAATTCCAGTTGGCCAGTGGCAACGACAACATCATCTTTACCGATCCGGCCAGCGATCCCTTCACCAATAGTGACGCCGACGTCGATATCAACAGCGTGGTGCAGGCCAATGCCCAGACCCTGCCCAGCACGCCGCTGGGACCGTTTGACATTGGCCATGTGGTCAATACCGGAGGCGGTGGTCTGGCCGGCCTCGGCGTGCTCTGTATGGCTGACAAGTCGGCCGGCATGACAGGTTCCGCCACCCCGGTGGGGGATGCCTTCTTTATCGACTATGTGGCCCACGAGATCGGCCACCAGTTCGGCGCCGATCACACCTTCAACGGCACCACCAACAGCTGTGGCGGCGACAACCGGACGCCAGAGCAGGCCTGGGAGCCGGGCAGCGGTACCTCCATCATGGCCTATGCGGGCATCTGCGGGGAGGAGAACATCCAGCCCCACAGCGACCCCTATTTCCACAGCAAGTCCATCGAGCAGATGCGGGCGCATATGGCGACCGTGCCGACCTGTGGCACCTCCATAGATCTTGTCAACAACGCGCCCCAGGCGGCGGCCGGGGCCAGCCGCATCATTCCGGCCAACACGCCGTTCGCGCTCAAGGGGGCCGGCGCCGATCTGGACGGTGATCCCCTGACCTACACCTGGGAGCAGATCGATCTGGGGACTGAGTCGAGCAGCCTGGCCACCATGGTGGACGACGGCAGCCGGCCGCTGTTTCGCTTTGTCTCCCCCACCAGCTTACCGGAGCGGATCCTGCCGAGCCTGCCCTCCCTGCTCTCGGGCACGCTCGCCAAGGGCGAGGCCTGGCCCACCACCAACCGGGATCTCAACTTCCGGCTGACAGTGCGTGACGGCAAGGGCGGTGTCGCCAGCGACGACATGAAGGTACAGGTGGTCAATACCGGCAGCGCCTTCCGGCTGACTGCGCCGCTTGGGGTGTCGTTGACGCCGGGGGCAAGTCAGGCGGTCAGCTGGGATGTGGCCGGCACCAACCTGGCACCGATCAGCTGCAGCAAGGTGGATCTGCTCCTGACCCAGAACGAGGGAACCAGCTGGAGCAGCCTGGCGGTTAGCCAGCCCAACAGCGGCTCGGCCACCGTGACCCTGCCGGCGGATCTGGCCAGCGCCGCCCGTCTGAAGGTTGCTTGCAGCGACAACATCTTCTTCGCCATCAGCCCGGCCAAGCTGCCGGTCGTCCAAAGCGGCGGCAGCTCGGGCGGTGGTGGCGGTGGCGCCCTCGGTCTCTGGACCCTGGCGCTGGCCCTGCTGGGCTGGCAGCGGAGGCGCGGATGAGGGCGGCCTGGCTGGTGCTGGCGTCCCTGCTCGGCGGCTGTCAGGCCGACGCCGATACCCTGGAGCAGGCGGTCAGCGCCAGCCTGGCCAAGCAGGATTACCGGCTGATCGTGCGGGCTGGGCGCGGTGAGGTGGCGCCCGGCATAGCGCCGGAGCAGCAGGCTTCGGCCAAGGCCCGCTGCGGCGTGCGCTATCTGGAGGGGCTGGGGGATGTGATCAAGCCAGGCCAGCAGGAGGCCCAGGCCAAACTGGCGGCCTACGCGGCCGACTACAACCGGCGCATGCTGGCGCACTGCCCACCACTACCGGCAACGGATCGGCAGTGACAGAGGGCCGTCAAGGTCAACAGGGGGAGGCGCGAGCCTCCCTCTTTTTTACGGCTGTCATTTGCCGGTCACAAGGCTTGTACCCATGGCGTGCTCGTCGCACAATGCCTGCACGCATGGCCGCATGGGCGGCAAAGAGAGAAGGAAAATCAAGATGATGGATGTAGCCGATCTGCGCCGTGAATACACCCGGGGTGGACTGCACAGGGCCGATCTGCCGGCCGAGCCCCTCGCCCTGTTCGAGAAGTGGCTGGCCCAGGCGTGCGAAGCCAGGCTGACCGACCCCACCGCCATGGTGGTGGGCACAGTGGATGCCGACGGCCAGCCCTGGCAGCGCACCGTGCTGCTCAAGCACTACGACGCCGAAGGCATGGTGTTCTACACCAACATGGGCAGCCGCAAGGCGCACCAGCTGGAGGGCAACCCCCGCATCAGCCTGCTCTTCCCCTGGCACACCCTGGACAGACAGGTGCATGTGACCGGCCGGGTGGAGAAGATGAGCACCTTCGAGGTGATGAAGTATTTCCACAGCCGTCCCAAAGACAGCCAGATCGCCGCCTGGGTCTCCAAACAGTCGACCCGTATCTCGGCCCGTGGCGTGCTGGAGGCCAAGTTCCTCGAGCTCAAGCAGAAGTTTGCCAATGGCGAGGTGCCGTTGCCGAGCTTCTGGGGCGGTTTCCGGGTGCGCATCGACACGGTCGAATTCTGGCAGGGGGGCGAGCATCGCCTGCACGACCGTTTCTACTACACCCGCGAAGGGGAAGGGTGGCACATCGAGCGGCTGGCGCCCTGAGCGCCCCGCTAGCCCTCTGCTGCTGACAAGGAGTCTGTATGCGTCTGTATGGCGATCTGAAGTCCGGCAGCTGCTACAAGCCCTGGCTGCTGGCCCGCTGGCTTGAGCTGCCCCTCGACTGGGTGCCGGTGGATGTGCTGGCGGGGGAGACCCGCACCCCCGACTTTTTGGCCCTGAACCCCAACGGCAAGATCCCGGTGCTGGAGCTGGCCCAGGGCGACACCCTGGCGGAGTCCAACGCCATCCTCTTCTACCTGGCGCAGGGGTCGTCCCTGTGGCCGGCCGAACCGCGCCAGCAGGCCGAGGTGCTCAAGTGGCTGTTCTTCGAGCAGTACAGCCATGAGCCCTATATCGCGGTAGCTCGCTTCATCGTTCACTATCTGGGGCGACCGGAGTCCCAGGAGGCGCGCCTCGACGGGCTCAAAGCCGGCGGCGAGAAGGCGTTGGCGGTGCTGGAGCAGCAGCTCAAGCAGAGTCCCTACCTGTGTGGCGAGGCGCCGACCATCGCCGATCTGGCGCTCTATGCTTACACCCATGTGGCGGAGGAGGGGATCTTCTCGCTGCAGGGCTGGCCCGCCATCCGGGCCTGGATTGCCCGTATCGAGGCGCATCCCCGCCACCTGAGCCTGCCCGCAGCCTGTCAGGCCGGCTGATGGAACTGCTGATCGAGCGTGCCCTGTGGCAGCCCCACTGGGCACCGGTGCTGCAGGCCTGGCAGCGGCAGGGCCATGGCTGGCAGTTGCTGCAGAGCAAGGTCGATGAGCGTTTGCCGAGCGAGACCGGCGGCCCCTGGTCTTGTTGTCCGCCCGATGGCGTGCGTTCGGCCAGCGCGCTGCTGGCCGCCTGGCTGGACGGCGATCTGCCCGGCCAGCAGGCCGTTGATCCGAGCCGGCAGATCCTCATCAGTGGCTCGGCCTCCCTGCTGACCCTGGCGCGAGAGGAGGGGCTGTTGACCCTGGGAGGACAGGGGGCCGATCTGGCGCTGACGGCGCAGGACGATCTGGGCGCCGTGCTCAACCGCCTGCTGGCCCGCCGCCTGACGGTGCCGGTGCTGGCCGAACTTCCCTCCCGGTCGGAACCCGCCCTGCAGCTGCGCCCCCTGCTGGCGTGCGATGAAGCCGAGGTGGTGCGTTATTGCAGCGATGCGGCGCTCGCCCGCTACACCCTCAACATTCCCCACCCCTATCCGCTGGAGGCGGCCCGCGACTGGCTGGCCGGCTGCTGGCGCAAGGCGGCGCTCGGATTGGGCTGGAGCTGGGCGCTGACCCTGCCGGCTGGCGAGGGCCATGCGCCGCTGGTGGGGGTTATCTCGCTGCACTGGAACGGCGAGCTGGCCTGGTGGGTGGGTGTGCCCTGGCAAAACCGCGGACTGGCGACCCGGGCCGCCCGGCTGGTGAAGGACTGTGCGTTCGACCGGCTGCAGCTGCCGGTGCTCACCGCCCGCCACATGCCGGACAACCATGCCTCCGGCCGGGTGATGGCCAAGTTGGGCATGCGCTATTGCGGCCGACGGGCACTGAGTGGCCAGCGCCAGAGCTTGAGCCAGAACCAGTGCGAGGTGAGCTACTGGCAGCTGGCGCGAAGTCTGACGCTGGCGGCGCCGGTCGAACGCCAGCTGGCCCCCCTGCTGGCTGACGAGCGGGTGGTGGCGGCCATCCTGCAGACACAGGTCGGGGAGGGGGCGCCGAAGCGGCTGGCGCTGTTCATGACAAATCGGGATGAGGCAGAAGAGGGCGAGCCCGCCGCCGCGCCGCCACGCTCCCTGGGTACTGACGGGCCGCTGGCGGTGGAATACTACGACCAGGATGCGCTGGCGCAGGCCGAGCCGGAGCAGCTCCATCTGCTGCGCGGCCTGCTGCTGAAAGACGCCGAAGAGCAGGGGCTGGACTACCTGCTGCAGTTGGCCAGTCTGCAGCGCCAGGGGCCTGTGTTGCTGACCCTGGTTGAGCGGCGCCAGCGCTTGCGCTGGCTCGCCAGTGAGGAGCGCAGGCTCGCCCTGCTGGCCGCTGAGCCGCTCACCCATCGCTATCATCTGCTCGACTTGCTGGTGGCCTTGCCCGCTCTGCTCGATGAGCTGGCCGGTCGCTGGCATCGGGATGCCGACGACACCCTGGCCTGGCTGGCACGGGCCGAACCGCTGCTGTTCAATGCCTATCGAACCGCCATCACCAGCCTGCAACCGGTCGATCTGCATGAGTTGCTGGCGCAGGTGGCGGATCGTTTTCCTGAGTCCACCCTCCCATTTCTGGACAAAGGTGCTCAGGGCGGCGGGCAGTTTGTGGAATAATGCCCGCTCTGCTGTACGAGGAGTAACGCTGTATGCTGAGAACCGAGCGCCCTGGCGACATGCTGCCGGTCTATGACCTAGTGAGTGCCGCCTTTGGCCGTACTGACGAGGCTGAACTGGTCAACCGCCTGCGCGAATGCGGCGCCGCCGTGGTGACCATGGTCGAGGAGGAGGAGTACGAGTTCATGGGGCACCTGATGCTGAGCCCGATCACCATTAACGGGGTGGAGGGGCCCTGGCTTGGTCTCGCGCCCGTGGCGGTCCACCCGGATTGGCAGGGGCAGGGGATCGGCTCGGATCTAGTGCGCGAGGGGCTGGATACGGCGCTGGAGATGGACTGGAAGGCGGTGGTGGTACTTGGTGACCCGACCTATTACAGCCGCTTCGGTTTTCGTCCCGCCAGCGAGTTCGGCCTGTACTGCATCTATGAGGTGCCCGCCGACTGCTTTATGGCGATGGAGCTGCAGGAGGGCGGCTTGACCGGAATGCAGGGTGAAGTGCTCTACCACCCGCTGTTTGACGAACTTCCCGAAGAACAATGAGCCACGCAAACGGCAGCCAGGGGCTGCCGTTTTGTTATCTGAATGCGCTGCAGATGCAGTGTCTCCCCCCTCGAATAGTCGATGGTTTTTCCTTCCCCACCTAATCATTGCGGATCGTATTCACGAGCACACCGGTGAGCTAATGCCACTTTGCTCCGTGCCGGGATATATAGTGCGTACCATCTTTATCTGGAAATCATGGTGCTGCCCTGCAGCCTGATGGCACCTTGCCGCATTTTTTCTAGGGCTTCTTTCGCAATATATTGTTACAACTTTTTCTCATCAATATCTGTTTTTGTCTAACGGGTAACATTTTCTGGTTAGACCTCATTATTGATGTTTGACTCAAATGAGGATTGGCAGGTAGGTTGTGCAATATATAAACAAGGAGGCTTGATACGGTTACCTTGGCTTTAATTGTTAATATCTTCCTTGCCTTGTATATCGGTGGTGCTGCTGTCATGCATATATTGACGATGCTGATATGGTAGCCTATTTACATCTCTCATAGAACAACAACCATATGCTCGGTCATGATGACATGGCCTGCCAGACTATTGCCTGAAATATTTAATAATCTGGGAAGCAATGAGCACTGATAGGGATATATAATATGAAAAAACTTTCAGAAATTATCCATCGTGAAGTTTCACAAGGGCGTCGGGATTTTCTGACGTTCTCCTCCATGTCGCTGATAGGCCTGGCTGCCGGCACTGTCTTCCCAGCCCCGGTGAAAGCCGCTATTGCTGTCCTGACTAGTGGCAATTTCGCCGAGCTGGATGCGATCAATTTTTACGTGATGGCATCTAATCAGCCCGTCGTTGATTCGAACCGGGTCAACTTTGTACAAGAAACCGATGAAGCGCAATATCTTGCCCAGGTGATGTTTCAAGAGCTGATGAAGTTCGAATTCCAGTATCAGAACAGCTCATTGAGCGAAGCGTTAGGCCCTGGCATGAAGCCTAACAATAATGTGTTGACCATGAGTGATGGCATCAATTCGGTAAATGCTATTTACAGCAGCAACCGACGCTATTTTACCGATAATATGGTTGAATATGTGAGTGGCTTGTTGCAGAACTCATATAGCAAGCAAACCAATGTCACTGTGGCAGACCGGAAGCTGTATAACTCCTGGGATATGGTGAAGGTAAATGCAAATATAAAGCAAGCTGAAAAGGGAACGCAGTTTAAAGAAATTATCGATCAGCTATACTCTGTCGCTACCCATTATTGTCAAAGCGGAAAGTTAACCGGCTACAAAGCAGCGGGGGAAAACTGGGCTCGTCAACTTATCGAACACTACTCCAAGAATGAGGTGTTAGAGGAACTGATCAGCTCTTTCAAAGTTCAGGAGTATCTGGGATCAGGTTCATCGTTTGAAAAGGCGATGTGGCAAGTCTACAACACCATCAATAAAGTAAGAGCGCTCAATATATCATCCGGTCGTCGCATCACCGAGGATGAGCTGAAAAAATTTGAACGTACCCTGGCGGGTTCTGTATACAGTGGGTTTGCCATGAACCTGAGCTGGGGCCAACAAAGCGAGAAATACACAGTCTTGGCCAACAGGAGAAATTTCGATGATGTGGTGACCTTGCTGAGAAATGAAAGCGGGACTCAGCGCACCTTCTGGAACAGTTTCTTCAACCAGAATAGCCCGGATAGCTTCTGGAATGAACTGAACAACATGAGCTTGAGAACGAGCACCCTGCAGGATGAGGGGGCCCGGCAGCGCATTCTTCAACGATATCCTGCGCTGGCAGGGACGGCGGGCAGTATGGCTCCCACAGCCTTCTCCGGTGTGGCTCCCGCTGCCTTTCCCATAGATTCATTCCTTTCCGTGTTCACCTTGTTGCTGGGGGTGGGCAACTTTACCTGGTTGACGGCGACCGATCGGGAGGAATGGAGCAACCCTGTTCCTTTGATGGAGTTGGGGGCGGCCCTGTTTGATGTGACATTGAATCTGATCCAGCTCGGTCGATTCCTTGATAAAGTGACCATGTTTATTTATGGCAATGGTGAAGGCATCATCAATAGCATTGCCATCAATATGGGTAAATTCAGTCAATTCTTGAGCAACCTTACCGCCAAGGGCCAGCATCTCACGAATGTGCTAGAGCGGCAGATAGCCAGCAAGATGTTTCTCGCCACGCAGAATATCACCCGGATTATCAATATATGTTTTGTCGGATTGGCGGCGCTGGGGGCGGCCTTGGCCGCGTATAACCTATATCAGGCTGTCGAGGGTGGCGATATAGGGGATATTATATTTGCGGCAATCAATATGTTGGTCGCCACGGTAGCATTGGGTGTCGCCGTGGCCTCTTTTATGGGTTTTGCCATTGCCGGCCCCCTTGGAATTATTGTCGCGGTGATAGGCATTGTGGTGGCCATCGCCCAATGGATCTACACATTACTCAAAAAAGAAGAGGTCAAACCTACCCCGATCGCGAGATATACCAACGAGTATATTAAACCGAAGGGGCTTGAGTATGAAGACCTGGGGGCATATATTTGCCGAGTATCCAGTTACTGGAAGCGCACTCTGGTATGCGCATTCGATGCAAGGACCATGAATACCGATTGGGATTACGTCCCAAGTATCGCGGATCATGACAACCCGATTTATACCCAGCCAGGAGCATTGGTCACCTCCCCGAGAAATGGCAGGATTTATAACTTTGCCAATATTCAGAAGCCAGGCTACGGAAATATATCGAACTTCTTCACTGCGGGAGCCACCACCCCAATCAGTAACTGGCGGCCGGGAAGTGATTTGCAGACCTGCTGGCATGCCGTCGAGAGTCAGGCAAATAATAATAGTCGCGCAGCAATATTTGTGGTGCTGGGCAACAACTCAAGCTTTTCACGAGCCTTCTTAACGTCTCATCTGGAGGATGCCCCGACAAACAGCAATGAACTGACGAGTCAATTAAATCTGGAGTGGCAAGAGTATCCGCTGGATGTGGTTGCCATCAATGGCCTTGACGAGACCATGTTCCTTATCTTTACGACCCGGCATATCTATCAAGTAAAAGGTGGGGTAGCCCGCAGGATAATATCTGACTTTGTCGGTCAGCGCGATGCACCGATAACCTATGGCCTGAATGCACTGGCGCTCGGTACCAATGTGAATTTGATCTATCGGTTAAATGGTCTGCAGGCGCCCGATACCCGCTACCATTATCTGCTGACCCGGGATGACGATGGTGACTATACCAGAATGAAATTGCTGCGGACCATCAATAATCCCCTGTCCTCAGACTCGCCGATTGTTGGCCGGCTCTTCAAGAAAACCAACGATCTGGTTTCGCGGATGGACTTTATGTATCACGATGGCAAGAGTGGTTATGCGCGTTATGGCGCAATCATGAACAAGACTGATGATGCCTCTTTGTCATTGTACAATGGGGTGGAATTTCAGGTGCCGGACAATGGATTCCGCTCCTTCTACAAGAATGCGTTTATTCCCAAATAACGCAGTCGGCACGTTTTCACGCGTTCATGTCCTGGGCCATGAAGGACCCGTATCGACTCCTGATGTGTCGAAAACAGGCCATGCCCTTGTCGGCAACACTCAAAAGCCCTCAGCGAGGGCTTTTTTTATGTCATCCCCTTGCGTGTACAGGGCTTGCTCAGGCGCGGGTATCGAGCAGGTTGCCCTTGCGATCCTCGGCTCCTGTCATGCCCGACAGTCGCTTGCCAAGGGGGCTCTGCCGGTATTGCAGGTAGTCGCCGAGCTGCTGTTGCTGCTGCTGGTGGCGTTCTTCCATCCGGTAGAGATCGACGGCCGTCGGGGCGCTTTTATCATCGCTCTCCTGCCCACTGGCTTGCAGATAGCGATCCACGGCGGCCTTGTCCTGCTGCTGCTCTGTGTAGGAGACGGCCAGAGTGCGGCGGGTGGTCTCTTTCTCCTCCTGCGTCGCCACGTATTCATCTCTCTTGTCCAGCGCCTTGTCGCGGCCCTGGTTGAGCTGCTCCGGGGTCAGCTTGGGATAGGCGTTGTCATAACCGGGCAACGGCATGGGACGAGTGCTGATCTGCATGGGATACCTCTCTGCTAAACCTGGCTGCTTGAGCAATGGCCGCATGATACGAGCTTTCACTTGCGCAAAAAAGCATCATCAGGGGTGCCGTCAAGAGTGGGTTCAGCTTCGAAAGCAGGTTGTGGATCAGAGCAGAAGTGAAAGCGCCGCCGGGGTGGCCGGGTCGGCAGCAGAGACGGTGAGGTCGGGCAGCTGAGATAGAAAAGGCGCCCGAGGGCGCCTTCTGTCACCGCGAGGGGATCAGTTGAAGAACCAGTAGCCGCGGTTGACCAGCCGGGTCAGCAGCTGGAGGAAGCCGGCCTGATCGGCCAGCTCCACCATGTCGGCCTGGGTGACCATGTCCTTGTCGCACAAGAGCGAAATGGCGGCGGCATCCTCGCTCTGCAGCGTCCAGGCTTCGCCGTCGATGTAGCAGGTCTGGCTTTCGCCACTGAACCAGACAGAGCGCAGCCCCGGCACCTTGATGGCGGGCTCGCCCTGGGTCAGCAGGTCGGCCACTTCCTCGGCGCTGTAGTCCGGCTCCACCGGATTGACGTCCAGATCGTGCTTGGCCTCGGAGATCATGGTACCGAACCACTCCTTGAACAGGGTCTCGTCATCGAGGGCCTGTTGCATCAGCTCGCGCAGGCGGTGCAGCTCGTGGGGCTGGATTTCGCCGTGGCGGGCGCGGGGCTTGAGGTCAGGATCACCGTAGCGCTCGGTACGCAGGTCGTTGTCGATCAGGTGATCGGCGAAGGAGGAGATAAGCGCCTTGGCGTCCGGTGCACGGAAGCCCACCGAGAAGTTCAGGGAGGGCTCAATGGCGTAGCCCTCGTGGGGGAATCCGGGCGGAATGTAGAGGATATCGCCCGGCTCCATGATGACGTCGATGATCGCCTCGAACGGCTCGCAGTGCAGCAGGGCGGCATGGGCGGCGAACTCATTGCGCGGTGTGGCATCGCCAACCCGCCAGTGGCGTTTGCCCTGACCCTGGGTGATGAAGACGTCGTAGTTGTCGATATGGGGGCCGACACCGCCATGGGGGGTGGAGAAGCTCACCATCACATCGTCAAAACGCCAGCCCGGGATGAACTGGAACGGCAGTGCCAGCTCGTTGACCTCGGGCGCCCAGTGGTTGCAGGCCTGCACCAGAATGGTCCAGTTCTCCTCACCCAGGTGATCGTAGGATTCGAAGGGGCCGTGGGCTGCCTCCCACTTGTTGTTGAAGCGGGTGACCAGGCGCGATTCAATCACCTCCTCCATGGCCAGACCCGCCAGCTCGTCCGGGCTGATGGGATCCTGAAAGTCTTTGAAACCGCCCTTGATAAGGAGCGGGCGCTTCTGCCAGTAGTGCTCGAGGAAGTGAGCGATATCCAGATTGAGTTGGTACATGGTGCTTCTCGTATCTTGTGAGAGAGGGCTTGCCCAAGACGGGCTTGGGCAAGGCCACTCGGTTGAACATAACTACGTAGTTGAACAACTACGTAGTTGAGCATGGCGACGTCGTTGAACAAAGTGACGCAGGTCGAAAATAACAGGGGCCCTGTGGCAGAGCATGCACAGAGCCCCTGTTCATTGGTTATCAGCTTATCTCAGCAGATCGACCAGACGCTGGGCGTCGCCGATATAGTTGGCCGGGGTCAGCTTCTTCAGCTCGACTTTCACGGCTTCCGGCAATTCCAGGGTGTCGATAAAGGTACGCATGCCTTCGGCGTCCACGCGGCGGCCGCGGGTCAGCTCTTTGAGCTTCTCATAGGGCTTCTCGATGCCGTAGCGGCGCATCACGGTCTGGATCGGTTCGGCCAGCACTTCCCAGTTGGCATCCAGATCGGCGGCCATGGCATCGCTGTTGGCTTCCAGCTTGGAGATACCCTTCAGGGTCGCCTGATAGGCAATCAGGGAGTAACCCACCGCCACGCCCAGGTTGCGCAGCACGGTCGAGTCGGTCAGATCACGCTGCCAGCGGGAGATGGGCAGCTTGGCTGCCAAGTGCTGGAACACGGCGTTGGCCAGACCCAGATTGCCTTCGGAGTTTTCGAAGTCGATGGGATTGACCTTGTGCGGCATGGTGGAGGAGCCGATTTCACCGGCGATGGTGCGCTGCTTGAAGTGGCCCAGGGAGATGTAGCCCCACACATCGCGATCGAAGTCGATCAGGATAGTGTTGAAGCGTGCCATGGCGTCGAACAGCTCGGCGATGTAGTCGTGCGGCTCGATCTGGGTGGTGTAGGGGTTCCAGGTCAGGCCCAGAGAGGTGACGAACTCCTCGGAGAACTGGTGCCAGTCCACATCCGGGTAGGCGCTGAGGTGGGCGTTGTAGTTGCCCACGGCGCCGTTGATCTTGCCGAGGATCTCGACAGCCATGATCTGCTTGAGCTGGCGCTCCAGACGGTAGGCAACGTTGGCCATCTCCTTGCCCATGGTGCTCGGGGTGGCCGGCTGACCGTGGGTGCGCGACAGCAGCGGCATGTCGCGATACTCATGGGCCAGGCGCTTGATCTCGCCGATCAGCTTCTCGCAGTAAGGCTTGATCACCTCTTCCCGGGCGGTTTTCAACATCAGGCCGTGGGAGTTGTTGTTGATGTCTTCGGAGGTGCAGGCGAAGTGGATGAACTCGCTGACGGCGGCGAGCTCGGGGTTCACTTCCACCTTCTCTTTCAGGAAGTACTCCACCGCTTTCACATCATGGTTGGTGGTGCGCTCGATCTGTTTGATGCGTGCGGCGTCGGCTTCGTTGAAGCTCTGGACTATGCCGTCGAGCAGGGTACTGGCGGCCGCGCTCAGGGCAGGGACTTCCGGGATCCCGGCGTGGCTGGCCAGTTTCTGCAACCAGCGCACCTCGACTTCGACGCGAAAACGCAGCAGGCCGAATTCGGAGAAGATGGGACGCAGGGCATCGGCCTTGTCGCCATAACGACCGTCAATCGGGGAAACAGCAGTCAGCGCTGACAGCTCCATGTGGTGAACTCCTGATGTGTGTGGGGGATGCTTATTCACTCGCGCGCTTGCAGTGGTTATCAAGGCTGATGTGCGGCTGTTCACCTTGATGTCGACCTCTCTGCCCGGGCGCGAGCGATGATTAGTAACGTTTGGCCAGTTCGACCATCTTCTTGCGTGCGAAGATGATCTGGGTGCGGCTGCCGCCGAGCTGGCGCCACAGCACCACGGCGCGGATGCCGGCCAGCAGCAGGGCGCGCACCTTGTGCTGCACCAGCGGCTGTTGCAGGAACAGCGGGGTACCCGCTACCTGGATGCGCGGCCCGATGGGGCTGATAAGATCGCTGTAGATGCTCGCCATGTTGGCCAGGATCTGCTCGTCGAGCAGATCGAAATGCTGTTGCTGACGGCCGATCTGGCTGATCCGCTCGCCCAGCATATTGAGAATGTCCTTGCGCTTGGCCAGCTTGCGCTCCAGCGCAATCAGGCTCACCACGTAGCGGGTCAGCTCGGCATTCTTCTGGCTGCCGTCGGCGCCCAGCTGCTCGACCAGGGCGCGGTAGCCGTCGCGAATGGCCAGGTGGTTGCCGAACACGTCCAGCGGCTGCTTGGGGTCGGTGACCAGGATGCTGGAGAGGCTCTCGCGCAGGGAGGCCTCGTCACAGGTGCCGTCGCGGGCCACCTTCTGCACCAGGTAGGCGGCCTGGCAGATGCCGGCAAAGGCCATGGTTCTGTCTTGGAATTTGTCGCTCATATCTTCACAGCCCTGTTCTGTTCATTCACCGGCCGATGCCATGATCCGGCCTGTAAGTTGCCAATCATGTATCACTGCCTTGTGCTGTTTTTTCTTTGTCCCTTCTCCCCGCGAGGGGAGAAGGGAGTAGAGCGCGGACGCTTGTGAGCGTCCAGCCCTTACACCGGATGGCTGAAACGCTGCTCGATAATGCCGCCGCCCAGACACACTTCCCCGTCGTAGAAGACGGCAGATTGACCCGGGGTCACCGCAGCCTGTTTCTCGTCGAAGATGACCCGGATGGTCTCATCGTCGATGGGCTGGATCAGGCAGGGGATATCTTCCTGCCGATAGCGGGTCTTGACGGTGCAACGGCGCGGTTCGCGAATGGGGGTGCGATCCACCCAGTGCAGCTGGCTCGCGATCAGGCCATCGGAGTAGAGGCGGGGATGCTCGCCCTGCGCCACTATCAGGGTGTTGCGCTCGACCTCTTTGTCGACCACGTACCAGGCCTCTTCGGTGGCATCTTTGCGCCCGCCGATGCCAAGCCCCTTGCGCTGGCCCAGGGTGTGATACATCAGCCCCTGGTGCTCGCCGATCACCTTGCCGTCCACGGTTTCGATGGGGCCGGGCTGGGCGGGCAGGAACTTGGCCAGGAAGTCCTTGAATTTGCGCTCACCGATGAAGCAGATGCCGGTGGAGTCTTTCTTCTTGGCGGTGATGAGATCGAGCTGCTCGGCGATGCGGCGCACCTCCGGCTTCTCGAGATCCCCGACCGGGAACAGGCTCTGACCCACCTGAGCTTCGCTCAGGGTGTAGAGGAAGTAGCTCTGATCCTTGTTGGTATCGAGGCCGCGCAGCAGGCGCGGGCGGCCGGTGCTGTCGTCACGGCGCACATAGTGGCCGGTGGCGATGTAGGTGGCACCCAGCTCCTCGGCGGCAAACTCCAGGAACGCCTTGAACTTGATCTCCTTGTTGCACAGGATATCCGGGTTCGGCGTACGGCCGGCCTTGTACTCTTCGAGGAAGTGCTCGAACACATTGTCCCAGTACTCGGCGGCGAAGTTGATGGTGTGGAGTTTCATCCCCAGCTTGTCGCAGACGGCCTTGGCATCAGCCAAATCCTGGGCGGCAGAGCAGTACTCGTCCGTGTCGTCTTCTTCCCAGTTCTTCATGAACAAGCCTTCGACCTGATAGCCCTGCTGCTGGAGCAGGTAGGCCGAGACGGAAGAATCCACGCCGCCGGACATGCCGACGATCACCTTGATTTGGCTGTTGTCTGTCATTAGTCGAAGTTACCAGTTCGTTTAAACGGGGCGTATTCTACCAGAATTTCGCGCCCCCGGTCACATATCCATGCCGCCGTTCCCATCAGGAACCCGGCAGCAGGAAATCGTTTTTCTTGTCTCGGCCCAATCGCGTCAAAAAGAGCTTCCAACGGCTCTTAAATGAAGGCCTTGAGGGCCGACAGCGGCAAGCGGGTGCCCGCCAGATAGTCCTGAATACACTGCCACACCAGGGGGCTGCGCAGGGCCGGTTTGCACTCGGCAATCTCCTCCAGGGTGAGCCAGTGGCAGGCCAGCACGTCGCCGTCGGGATCCTCTGGATGGTGCTGGCCCGGCGCCTTTTCAAGGTCGAAGATGACGGCGATGCGCACAAAGGTGGCCTCGCTGTCTGCCGGCTTGTAGAGATAGACCCCGAGCCAGGCGGTGGGAGCGGCGGTGAGCCCGGTTTCTTCTTTCAGCTCGCGGCAGGCCGCCTGGACGAGATCTTCCCCCGGCTCCACGTGGCCGGCGGGCTGGTTGAAGCGGCGCTGGCCTTTTATCTCCTCTTCCACCAGCAGGAAGCGACCCTGCCAGTGCACCAGGGCGGCCACGGTAAGGCGGGCGGGCAGGGGGGGATGATCGCTCATTGGGACTCCTTGTCTTGTGCATTGTGCCTTGCTGTGGCACTCGATCAGGTTGCGCCATCTATGTTGCGGCACACTGGCCAAATGGCTTGCTCGTGTTATTCCGATGGCTTGCTGCGGGCCGGACGGCGCGCGGTGCCACGGCCGCCGCTGCGATTGGCCGGGCGGGGGCTCGCTTCACGGCTGTCCCGCTCCTGGTGTTGGGCGTGACGGGTCGGCCGGGCCTGGCTGTTGCTGCCGGCCCCCTGTGGCCTGGCGGCTGTGCGCGGCTTGCCGTGCGTTGCAGAATGCCGTGGTGCTGGTGCCAGATCGGGAGCGGGCAGGGCGCGGCTCTCCCCCGGCGCCAGACCATCGAGGGTCCACTCCCCGATGGCGTAGCGGATCAGGCGCAAGGTGGGGTGACCGATATGGGCGGTCATCCGCCGCACCTGGCGGTTGCGCCCCTCGACAATCTTGATCTCCAGCCAGCAGGTGGGGATCTCCTTGCGCTCGCGAATGGGCGGGTTGCGCGGCCACACGGCCGGTTCATCCATGATGCGCGCCCCGGCGGGCAGGGTCATGCCGTCGTTGAGCTCCACTCCGGCGCGCAGGGCCGCCAGTTTCTCCTCGCTCGGCACTCCTTCCACCTGCACCCAGTAGGTCTTGGGGGTCTTCTCTCCCGGCTGGGTGAGGCGCGCCTGCAGCTTGCCGTCGTTGGTGAGCAGCAACAGCCCCTCGCTGTCGCGGTCGAGCCGGCCCGCGGCATAGATGCCGGGCTCGGTAATGTAATCCTTGAGGGTCTCGCGGCCCGCCTCGTCGGTGAACTGACAGAGCACCATGTAGGGCTTGTTCAAGAGCAGCAGCTTGCGATCGGCAGGCGCCGGTGCCGGTTTGCGCTCGCCCTCCTTGTCTCTCATGGCGTGCTGCGACTCCCGGCGTTGGGATGGGCGCGCCGTGGCGGCGGGTCCGCTGGCCGAATGTTCGGCGTTAGGACGGGCGGAGAGGGAGAGACGGCGGCGGGTTGATTTCATCGCATGCATACCAAAAACAGGGGAAGGGCGAGTGTACCACAGGGGGCTGTCACGGGCATGAACGACGGGGACGGGAGGCCAGTCGCTCAGCCAAGCAGGCCGTCAATGACGATGGCCTGACGGGCGGGTGCGGAGCCGGCGTGCAGCAGCGCGGTGCCCACCTGCTCGTCCATCAGTGCGCGGGCCAGCCGGGTGAGGGGGCGCAACTGCTCGGGAGCCAGGCCGGCGGGCACCGCCAGCAAAATCAGGGTCTGCACCGGCCCGAGCGCGGAGCCCCACTCGATGGGTTCGCTGCTGCTGAGCAGCGAGAGCGCAGGGCGGCGGATGGCGGGGCAGATGACGTGGGGCATGGCGAGGCCGGGCCGGATGATGGTGGCGGCCAGCTGCTCACGCGCAGCGATGGCCTGCTCCAGCATGGGCCTGTCGCTTATCAGCGCGGCGGGCAGTAGATCCACCAGCACCGCCAGTGCTTGGGTCTTGTCGAGGGGCGCCGTGGCATGGCCGAGCTGGGCCAGGGTGAAGCAATAGTCGGGCAGCGCCTGAGCGAGGCGCTGCTCGGCCAGGGCGGCGCTGCCGGGGCGCCCCAGCGGCTGGCCCAGCTCCACGCACCAGCAGGTGAAGGCCATGTGGGCGAGCTCGGCATCCAGCCCCTCGATCAGCAGCAGACAGAGATCGCCGGGCTGGGTAGCCAGGGTGAGCAGGGAGAGCTGGTTGGCCGCCTCCACCGCCTGGCGGCGGGTGACGTTGATGAACTGGATATGGGACTTGAACAGCCCGGCCAGCCGGCTCAACTGCTTGGCCTGGGTGATGGTGAGCCCCAGCCGGCAGTGAAAGGAGATCTCGCGGATCAGCATTAGACGCCGGGGGCGGCGGTCTTGAGCACGGCCACCGCATCGAGCAGCACCGCCTCCAGCGCCACCTGGTGAATGGGGCAGCCGAGAAAGCGATCTTTTTGCTCAATCTCGATATCGGAGGCGATCAGCACCAGATCGGCGCCGGCGATGTCGCGGGCGGTGAGGATGTTCTCCAGCCCCATGGCCCCCTGGGTCTCGACCTTGATCTTGAGCCCCAGCTTGTCGGCGGCTTTTTGCAGCGCCTCGGCGGCCATGTAGGTGTGGGCGATGCCTGTGGGGCAGGCGGTGACGGCGAGGATCTTCATGGGCTCTCACGGCAAATTCGGGTGGGGCAACAAGATAGCGCCAAGGGGTGGCCTTGCCAAAGGGGTGGAGGCAAAAATGGGATCCCGACTGCGCTCTGTTGAAGGGATGGGCAAGGGATGAGCGTTTTTGCGGCCCCAAAAGGGACAAGTGGGGAAAAGAGGGGATAAAAAACGGCCCGCCAGAGGGCGGGCCGAATGCACACTACGGAGTGAAACCGTGCGACCGGGCAGTGACTGCCTGCCCAGCTTGGGCGGATGCCTGGGCTCAGGCGGACTGGGTCGCCAGGGTAGCGGCTTTCAGTTCACGCTTGATGCGGCGGATCTTGCGCTCTTCGGCAACCGCGACGCAGGCCATCAGTACCAGACAGGCGGCGGCAGCCATGTCGAGCGCCGCGAAGGTGCCGCTCCAGCCGGTCAGGCCGAAGATGGGGGTGCCATCGGCGATCATGCCCAGACCCAGTTTGGCGAAGCTGTCACCGATGAGGTAGGCGAAGGTGCCCTTGACGCCATCGGCCACGCTGATCCCCTGCTTGGGTACGAAGCCCACGGCGGCCACGCCGATCAGCAGTTGCGGACCGAACACCAGGAAGCCCAGCAGGAACAGGGAGCCCAGGAACATGAACTGGGTGGTAGCGTGCTGGTAGAGCCCCAGGGTGGCGATGATGAGCGCCAGCGCCACGCAGGCCACCAGACCACGGCGACCGTTGGCCAGATCGGAGAGGTAACCCCACATCAGGGTACCGACCAGGGCGCCCACTTCGAAGAAGGTAAAGCCCTGAATGGCCACGTCCTTGGAGAAACCCAGCTCCTGGTGGGCGTAGACGGTAGACCACTGGTCGATACCGATGCGCACCACGTAGAGGAAGATGTTGGCAAAGCAGAGCAGCCAGATCACCTTGTTGAGCAGCACGTACTTCACGAAGATCTGCCACTTGGTCAGCTTCTGCTCTTCGGTGGCGACGTCTTCTTCGCTCGCTACTTCGTCAAACAGCTCTTCCACCTTGCCCAGGCCATAGGCCTCCGGCGAGTCGCTACCAAAGCGCAGGCCGACAAAACCGACGATCAGCGCGATGATGGAGGGGAAGATGAACATGCCGAGCACGTTGCCATCGAACAGGTAGTTGGCACCGAACAGCGCCACACCGGCCGCACCGGCACCGCCCACGTTGTGGGAGAGGTTCCACATGCCCAGATAGGTGCCGCGCTTGTTGCGGGGCGTCCACTTGGTGATGGTGGAGTAGCTGCAGGAGCCGCCGCAGCTCTGGAAGAAACCGCTGGCCGCGTAGAAGAAGATCATCAGGTAGAGGCTGAAACCGGTGCCGCCCATGCTGGCACTGAAGCCCAGCATGCAGAGGGAGGAGAGGATCAGCATCAGCGGCAGGAACTGCTTGGTGTTCTTGCCGTCGGCATAGTAGGAGACGATGGTCTTGCCCACCCCGTAGGTGATGGAGAAGCCAAGGCCGATCATGCCGAGCTCGGTCATGGAGAGACCGTACTCCTGGATCATGTCGTTCTGCGCAATGTTGAAGTTCTTGCGGATCAGATACATGGTCAGGTAACCGATGAACACAACCAGATAGGATTGCATAAACGGTTTGAACCAGAGCTTGCGCCGGGCTTCGACCGGCAGGTTCAGGGTGGGGACCCGGACCTGTTCGAGCAGTTTAAACATCTTCGTTCATCCTCTGCGAGATAGACGCTGTTTCCGCCGCGTTCCACCCTTTTTGATTGGAGTTGGAGGTCACGCCACGGAAAGAACAACAGGAAGCGGGCGCGGTGCGCGGCGAGCCCCTGTCGATTGAACCCATGCCCGTCCCTTGCGCCATGGCGCGGGTCGGGTAACCACATCAGGTAGCGTGACTTTAATGAGGCGCGCTGCAAATGGCGTGAGAGCCATCCCTAGGGGGGGTAGGAAAATTTCCTAGTTTGGCGGGATCCGGCCGCGAAGCGTGAAGAGGATCACAAGCTGGCGTCGTGCGGCAGAGGTGAACGGGCTCTCTCGAACCTGACAAAAGAGGAGACCACCCGCAGGTGGCCTCGTCCGGTTTAGTCGCTCCCAGCAGGGGCGGCTTGGTTGGGAGGGGATCAGGCGGCCTTGGCCAGGGTCACCTCGTCACTCTTCTTGACCCGCAGCTTTTTCAGGGCAACTGCCACCACGCCGGTGACGATGGCACCGCAGATCATGCAGAGCAGGGCCAGTAGCGGCTTGTTGACTGCACCCAGCAGGGCCACGATGGGGCCACCGTGGGCAACGCTGTTGGTGATACCAAACAGGAAGGCCATCACAGCGGCGGTCATGCTGCCCAGCACGTTGGCCGGAATGACGGCGAGCGGATCACGGGCGGCAAACGGAATCGCACCTTCGGAGATCCCCACCAGGCCCATGGCGCCAGCAGCCTTGCCCGCCTCAATTTCGGTGGCATCGAAGATGCCGAGCTTGCGACCGAGCACGGTAGCCAGCGACATGCCAAGGGGCGCGGCCGGGATGGCGCAGGCCATGGCGCCCATGAACTGGGTCTGGCCGGAGGCTATCATGCCCACCGAGAAGAGGAAGGCCACCTTGTTGACCGGGCCACCCATGTCAAAGCCGGCCATGCCCCCCAGCACGATCCCCAGCAGCACCAGGCTGCCGCCGCTCATGGAGAGCAGCATGGCGTTCAGACCCGTCATCATGTCGGCAATGGGGGCGCCGATGATGAAGATGAAGACCGCAGCGATAAACAGGGAACCGACGATGGGGGCGATCAGGATCGGCACCAGCGGTTGCACCATCTTGTGGTAGTGGCGGGTCGCAATCCAGCGCACCAGATAACCGACCAACAGGCCCGCGATGATGGCACCGATAAAGCCGGTACCGGCGTCGGCGCCGTAGAAGCTGCCGTTGTTGGCGATCCAGCCGCCGATAAAGCCCGGTGCCAGCGCGGGTCTGTCACCGATGGCGTAGGCGATGTAGCCCGCCAGAATGGGGATCATCAGGGTGAAGGCGGCGACCCCCACGTTGAGGATCTGGTTCCACATGCTCCCTGCCGGGATCTGCATGCCGCTCGGGGTCGGATCGCCGCCGATGGCTAGTGCCAGGGCGATCAGCAGACCCCCCGTGACCACAAACGGGATCATGTGGGAGACGCCATTCATCAGATAACGGTAGAGATCCGAGCTGCCGCCTGAGCTCTTCTCCTCGTTCTTGCGCTCATCCTTGTCCGCCACATAGGCGGGGGCCTTCAGTGCCTGCTCAATCAACCCCTTGCCATCCTTGATGGGGGCCTTCACGCCGGTCTTGATGAGCGGCTTGCCGTTGAAGCGGGCCATGTCCACCTGCTTGTCGCAGGCCACCACGATGGCGCTGGCACGGGCGATCTCGGCCGCAGTCGGGCTGTTCTTGACGCCGATGGAGCCGTTGGTCTCCACCTTCACCTCAAAGCCCAGCTCCTTGGCGGCGCGCTCCAGGGATTCCGCCGCCAGATAGGTGTGGGCGATGCCGGCCGGGCAGCCGGTGACGCCGATGATCAGCCCCTTGTCGGCGGCGGGCGCCGGGGCTGTTTCTTCTTTCTTCTCGAGCAGCAGGGCCAGCGCATCGGCTTGGGTCTTGGCTGCCAGCAGGGCATCGATAAAGCCCTCTTCAATCAGCTTGGCGGAGAGCTCGGCCAGCACCTCGATATGGTGGTTGGCGCCGCCGGCCGGGGAGGCAATCATGAAAAACAGCCGGGAGGGCTTGCCATCCTCGGCGCCGTACTCGATACCGGCGCGGCTGATGCCGATGGCCACCGCCGGGGTGCTCACTGCCGCACTCTTGGCGTGGGGCAGGGCAACGCCCTCTTCAAAGCCGGTGTTGTCCAGCTCTTCCCGGGCCCACAGGTCCTTGATGAACTGCTGCTCGTCGCTGACCTTGCCTTGCGCCGCGAGCAATCGGGTCATCTCGGTGAAGACCTCCTCCTTGCGCGTGGCCTTTAAATCGAGCGCGATCAGCTGCTCGTTGATAAGGGTGGTGATCATGGCGTTCTCCCTGCTCCTGGCCGGAGCCTGTTGGCATCTTTTCCTGGGCTAGCGCCCAGGAGATGCAGACAAAAGTGACCCCACTATTATCCCGCCCGCAGGGCAGCGCACCTATCGGACAAAACTGCGAAATACTGGATTTTTGTGCGATATGGCCTTGAGTGTGATCTTGATCGCATAGCAGACCAGCTGACAAAGTGGGTCTTGATTGAATCACAAATTGCTTTTTTATAGTTAAAAATCAATCAATTGAAAGTGTATGTGCCGATGTGCAGCTGTCATGGAGCCAGCCCTCATCTTGGCTAAGGGATCTACATTGCTAGAAATTTGTGAGGTAATGAGAGGTTCTTGGATGTGAGCCAAAGCACATAAATGGCGGTAATCAGGGGAAGGGGAGGGGTGGCAAGGTGGAGAAACGTCGTGAGCCATCGGGTGGCTGCCATGTGGATGGTGGCTGAGAGTGGATTAAAAGTAGGTTGGCGGTTCGCCGACATAGCGTGGCCGCCTATGAGAGAAATACATGCAATCACCCCCCGGAATGCGCCTATACCCCAGCCTCTCGTAGAAGTGATGGTCGATATCTGCATGGAGGAAGGTGGCGACGGCATCGGGACTATCCAGCAGCATGCCTGTCACCCCACGCAGCAGATAGGCGCCAAATCCTTGCCCCCTCATCGCAGGTGTCGTTGCCAGTGAACCTATGCCAAAACAGCCCTGGCCAAGGCCAAATCGGTCCCGATAGACGATAAGGGAAGAGACAGGCTGATTGCCCACAATCAGGACATACCACACACCGGAGCGGTATTTTTGACTGGCGTGGCAGCTCGCCAGATATTCAGTCGGTGGCAGTCCTTCGCCCCAAGCATCAAAGCCCATCCAGAAGATGGCATTCAGTTCATCTGGGCTGGCTTTTCTTGTCTGCATCCTGCGTTAATCCCTTTATCGGTGTCATGGCGATCGATATGGCTTTCGTTGCTTTCGATGAGGTGTGGCGACGCTGAATTGATCCCCCCACCATTTATCCCCAGGGCGCTACAGGCTGCTGAGGGTGGGGATAGCCTAGCCCAGTTCAAGGTAGAGCCGCAGCATATCCTTGTGCTGGATGCCGTGCTCCATCAGGGGCTCCGGGTAGTGGGTAAGGAAGTGATCCTTGATGACGGCATCGACGCGAAAGCCGTGGCGCTGGTAATAAGTGAGCTGGTGGCCGAAGCTGCCGGTGCCGAGTTCGACGCGGCATACCCCTTTCCCGGCCAGGCTGGTCAACACGAAGCGCAGCAGGCCGGAGCCGATACCTTGCTGCTGGCGATTGGGGGCAACGGCGATATTGAAGATCTCGGCCGTTTGCTCCCCCACCAGACCAGCCACACAGGCGCCCACTACCTCGTTGCCTGCCAGGGCGGCAAAGCCCCAGGCGCCGGGCAGATAGGCGGCAATACGCTGCTCTGCGGGATCTGCCTCCAGCAGCAGCGTCAGCGGCAGTTGACCGGGGGTCATTTCGACAAAGGTCATCTTTATTTCTCTTTTATCTCGCTCTGACTGTCTGGGGTGTGCCGCCTTCTGGGCCTCAATACTCCAGAAACTTCTCGCCGCAGCGCTCGCAGATCAGGTGCTTTACATGGGTGGCCTGATAGGCGAGGGTCTGGCCGAATACCGCGTTGGTCAGGCTGCTGGAGCGAAAGGCTTGCCAGAAGGCTTTGCGCGGATCCTTGGGCATGATGTCCTGGCTGTGATCCCGTGGCACCAGCACCACGATATGGCGGGTGCGCTCCCGGCATTTGTCACAGCGATGGATTTCGCTTGGTGGCTCGCTTTGGGGTTGGGCGGTGCACTCTGTTGTCATGATGATGACCTGTTATGGATGGCGCGCCCATCATAGTCTTCTTCAGTTGGCTCTCAATCCCCCATGCTGGGGGCGTGTGCTGGTTGCGAGCGGGATCACTTTTTGGGGTGCGTAACGGGCTTGGTTGCGATGGTGTTTTTTACGATGCCCTCGGGGGAGGGAATACCCATGCTGGCCAATACCCGGGCGGCGTTCTCTTCACACGGCATCTCGTCGGGTTTGGACTCCACCAGCCGGATCAGGGCCTGCAATTGCTGCTTGCTGTGGGCAAGTCTTGCCTCCAGCGCTTCTATGTCGCTCACCTTGGCCTCGAGCGCCGCCAGTAGCGGGGCGTGTTGCCAAGAACTGATATCTGCGGGCACCAACTGCTTGATCTCGTCGAGGGAGAAGCCCGCCTGTTGCGCCTGGCCGATGATGGTCAGCAAGGGTACCGTCTCGGGCGGGTAGTCGCGATAGCCATTGGCACCCCGCCGTACCTTGCTGAGCAGGCCTCTGGCTTCGTAGAAGCGGATGGCCGAGGCCGCCATGCCGGTCTGTTTGGCCAGTTCACCGATCTTCATCTTGCCTCCTGGGCTGCGGGTTGGCGGGTCTGCCCGCCAAACGGCGGGATCATGGGGAATTCTAGGGTTAAAGCCCGCTTGAATGTCAACGGCACTGAGCAGGGACTGTGCGGGTGGATAGCATTTCTCCCATCGCGACGGCATCCCGATAAAGGGGCTTGACCTTCAAGTCAGCTTCAAACTTATGGTGGGGTCCTCATTACCGAGGAGATCGCCATGAATCCATTTACTCCCCTGACCCTGCCCAATGGCAGCCAGCTTATCAACCGCCTCGCCAAGGCGGCCATGGAAGAGAACATGGCCGACCGTGACCATGCCCCCTCAGAGGCGCTGATCCAGCTTTATCGTACTTGGGCAGAGGGTGGCGCCGGCCTGCTCATCACCGGCAATGTGATGGTGGACGGTCACGCCATGACGGGGCCGGGGGGCGTGGTACTCGATTCCCACGATCTCTCCCTAGAGCTGGCCGAGCGTTTCAGTGCCTGGGCCGAGGCGGCCAAGAGCGGGGGCGCCCAGATCTGGATGCAGATCAACCACCCCGGTCGCCAGATGCCGGCGGCGCTGGGGCAGCCCACCCTGGCCCCTTCCGCCGTGCCCATGGCGCTCGGCAGTTTCTCGAGGCAGTTCGCCCCGCCCAGAGCCATGAGCGAGGCCGACATTGCCGAGGTGAAGGCGCGCTTCATCAACACGGCGCTGCTGGCACAGCGTGTCGGTTTTGACGGGGTGCAGATCCACGCCGCGCACGGCTATCTGCTGAGCCAGTTCCTCTCGCCGCTCACCAACCAGCGCAGTGATCGTTGGGGCGGCGGCCTTGAGAATCGAGCCCGCTTGCTGCTGGAGATAGTAGAAGGGATCCGTCAGCAGGCGGGGGAGCGCTTTTCACTATCGGTCAAGCTCAACTCCGCCGACTTTCAGCGTGGCGGCTTCAGCACCGAGGATGCAAAGGCGGTGGTGGAGATGCTCAACCCGCTTGGGGTAGATCTGGTGGAGCTCTCCGGCGGCAGTTACGAGGCGCCCGCCATGCACGGCCAGGCCCGCGATGGTCGGACTCTGGCGCGGGAGGCCTATTTTCTGGAGTTCGCTCGGGAGATCGTCTCCGTTGCCCATATGCCCGTGATGGTGACCGGGGGAATTCGCCGCTATCCGGTGGTGGAGCAGGTGCTTGGCAGCGGGGTGGCGGTCGCCGGCATGGCCACTGCGCTGGCCATCGCCCCGGATCTGCCCGCCAGATGGCACCATGAGCAGGCGGCAAGTGCCGAGCTCAGGCCCATCCCCTGGCGCAACAAGGTGCTGGCCTCGGTAGGTTATATGGCGATGGTGAAATACCAGCTGCGGCGGCTGGGGCGCGGCCAGCCGAGCCGCCCCAAGATCGCGCCCGCCCTGGCGCTGGCTTGGCAGCAGTGGCAGACCCTGCTTGGCAACGCCCGCTATCGACGCTGGATCAAGGCGCAGGAAAAGTGAAGAGGTAGCGGCTCGTGAATCTGCCAGCCTTGCCAACTCAAGCCAACCCCCTCTTCTGCAAGCTGGGGGGGATGATATGACGGGTGAGGGCGAGCTCGGGCTGCTGCAGACGGGCTTTGGGAGATTCTTAATTTGATGGGGAGTTGATACAAATGCAACGGAACGACTCCATTATGGGGATTCTGTGCGCCCCAATGCGCAATATACGGTATTGAATTCAAACGGTATATAGAGGAACATTGCCAACGGCTCTCCATATGTAGCTGTTATCTTCACGTTATGATTTTGGGGAGCTTGTCAATTATTATAATCATCTGGTAATCGAGGTTTGTATGTTAGATTTTGTTGGTGTCGAGGGACTGGTGTTTATTGTACCACTGGTTGTTCTATTGGTGTGTCTTGTATTAATACCGCTTTGCTTCCGTATCGTAGTAGATACGAATAAAGTGCATATTGTGCAAAGCAAGAAAAAAACAACCTCTTATGGTGCCGGAATGGAGAATGGCAACGTTTATTATAATTGGCCTTCTTGGATTCCAGTCATTGGTGTAACCCGAATCGTGTTACCAGTTAACAACTTTTCATTGCAATTGGATGCTTACAAAGCTTACGACAAAGAGCGAGTACCCTTTGAACTAGATGTTACTGCTTTTTTCCGGGTCAAAGACACCAATTTGGCGGCAGAACGTGTTGCAAATTTCGAATCTTTGCACGAACAACTGAAATCAGTTGTACAGGGGTCCGTTAGAACCATCTTGGCATCTCATGACATCAATCAGATCATGACAGACCGCGCAACATTCGGGCGCCAATTTACTGAAGAGGTAAAAATGGAGTTGGAAAGCTGGGGGGTCGAGCCAGTCAAGTCAATGGAGTTGATGGATATTCGTGATTCTGAAGATAGTCGTGTGATCGCCAATATTATGGCAAAAAAATCCTCCTATATTGAAATGGAGAGTCGGGTTGAAGTAGCCCAAAATATGAAAAAGGCTCAGGCTGCCGAGATTGAAGCAGAAAGAGAAGTTGAGATGCAACGCCAGAGTGCTGAACAGGCGGTAGGTCAACGAACGGCGGAAAAAGATAAAGAAGTCGGTATCGCCAGAGAATTGGCACAACAGAGTATAAAATTGCAGCAAACCGAGACTGAAAAACGCGATATTGACATTCGCCAGGTCAAAGAAGTTGGTGATGCTAATATAAAAAAACAGGCTGCCATTATTGAAGCAGAACAACAGAAAGAAACCATGATAATATGTGCAAATGGTCAACTAGAAGCGACTAAAAGAGATGCCGAAGGGGTGACTGTGGATGGTGAAGCTCAGGCAACTGCCCTAAAAGCAATGCAAATGGCTCCGGTTGCAGCACAAATAGAACTGGCCAAAGAGATTGGTTCAAATCTGAATTATCAGCAATATTTGGTAGCACTCGAGGTCGTTAAAGCATATCAACGTGTTGGAGAAGAGCAAGCCAAGGCTCTTTCCGAGGCTGAAATGAAGGTGATGGTTAATGGTGGTGATGTACCCACGGGGGTAAAGAATGCGATGGAGATATTTTCTCCACAAGGTGGGCAGGCCTTTGGTGGTATGCTGGAAACACTCAGCCAAACCCCGACAGGTAAATCATTGCTTGAGAGTTTGGCAACGAAATTCCTGTCACCAACGCATTCAATAGATGAACAAAAAGTGTCATCCTGAAAATGTGGTTATGATGAACTTACTGTGTAATCTTGTATTAGAGTAATCTGAATAGGGGCTGGGTTAATTCAGCCCCTATAAAATTAAGCGAAATAGGTAATGGTTTATTTCCTGTTGTTATATTATTGTTTCCCTAAGATATCAATCTATGAATTAGGTCCATGTGGTTGATTGATCAAGAATACAACTTCGCCTTTATAGTACTGTGATTTGGCTAGAAATTCCTGCCAAGACTCATCCCAATCACCACCTTGCACCAAATCTATCCTTAATTACATCACGGTGGGCAGATAGGCGGTATAACCAAGGACGGTACTCTTTCCCTGATAGGTTTGGATCACCATCTCATCAATTGGAAGACTCTTGTCCTCTGTCTGAGCCAAGTAGGGAAGGCCTGTCACGCTGATCTTGCAATTCACAGGTAGTACTTGTCGCAACTGCCGCAAAGAGGCCGCATATCGATGGAGTTGGTGGGGGGCGCATCCAAGTCTATGACTTGAAGCCAGCAACCTAAGAGTCACTGACTTCAACTGCGGGTGAATTCAGGCATGTGTCTCTGAACTGGTTTCCCCCTTTGTTGTAAACCTGAGTGAACTTTGCATCAGGCCACCTGACGCCCCGGCCGGGTGCGGGCCAGCAGCCCCTCCGGGTTGTGGATGGCCTCCCGGGTCTTCACATCGATGACCTCGATATGGGCGAAGCGCTCCTTGTTCTTGATGGCCACGTCGTGGGCCAGGATGACGCAGCGGGCGTTGGCCACGTCCTTGGCGCTGATGCGGTTGATGATGCCGTTGGCGCCCTGGGTTTCCACTTTCAACTTGATGCCGGCCTTGGCGGCTGCCTTTTGCAGGCTCTTGGCGGCCAGGAAGGTGTGGGCCACGCCGGAGGGGCAGGCGGTGATGGCCAGCACCTCGGCTTCCCCTTCCGCCTCGATGATCTGGTACTCCTCCAGGCGCTCGTTGCTCTCTTCGGTGTCACTGACCGGCTTTTTCAGCAGGTTGACGATAAGGGCCGTGGTGAGGGCGCCGAGCAGGGTGCCCAGGATATAGCCCATCTTGCCCTCCACCACCGGCAGCACGATCCAGCCGCCCCAGGGGGCGTGGTTGATGCTGTGCATCAGAAAGCCGGTGATGTTGCCGACGATGCCGCCTGCGACGATGGCCGGGATGACCCGCACCGGGTCGGCGGCGGCAAACGGAATGGCCCCCTCGCTGATGCCGATCATACCCATGATGGCGGCCGCCTTGCCCGCTTCACGCTCCTCTTTCTTGTAGCGCTTGGGGGAGAGCAGGGTGGCCAGCGCCATGCCGAGCGGCGGCACGCAGATAGCGATGCCGACCCCGCCCATCAGCCAGGGCTGGGTGTTGACCTGGGTCTGGGCGAACAGGGTGGCCACCTTGTTGATGGGGCCGCCCATGTCAAAGGCGGTCATGCCACCCAGGATGGCCCCCAGCATCACCTTGCCGGAGCCCGCCATGCTGGAGAGCCAGTGGTTCATCCCTTCCATCATGGCGGCGATGGGCGCACCTATCACCCACATCACGATGCCGCACACCAGGAAGGTACCGATGAGCGGATAGATGAAGATGGAGCCGAGCGAACTCATGGAATCCGGCAGCTTGATGCGTTTGAGCTGGTTGACGATGAGACCGGCGATAAAGCCCACCAGGATGGCGCCGAGAAAACCGGTATGAAACTGCTGCACTGCAATCCAGGAGCCGATCATGCCGGGGGCCAGGCCCGGTTTGTCCGCCATGGAGTAGGCGATGTAGCCGCCCAGCACGGCGGTAAACAGGGTGAGCCCGGCAATCCCCATGTCGGCCATGTCCTTGAGCACGCCCGCCTCGGGCACGGCGCCCTTGCCGCTGATCATCACCGACAGCGACAGCAAGACGCCCCCCGCGACGATGAAGGGGATCATGTGGGAGGTGCCGAACAGCAAATGCTGTTTGAGGGTGTTGAGCTGGGCCTTGATGCCGCGCTCCTGCGGCTCCGCCGGCTGGGCGGGTTGCGCCCGGGGGGCGGCAGGGGCTGCGGACGGCCCTGATGCGGCCAGCAAGGCGAGCACCTCGGCGCGGCTGGTGGCCGCCTGCATGCTGGCGATGAAACCGGGTTCCAGCAGCTTGGTGGAGAGCTCGGCCAGCACCTCGATATGGTGGTTGGCGCCGCCCGCTGGGGAGGCAATCATGAAGAACAGCTTGGAGGGCTCGCCATCTTCGGCGCCGTAGTCGATGCCCTGGCGGCTGATGCCGACCACGATGGCGGGCTCTCGCACCGCCTCGCTCTTGGCGTGGGGCAGGGCGACCCCCTGCTCGAAGCCGGTGTTGTCGAGCGCCTCTCGCGCCCAGAGGTCGCGCACAAACTGATCCTGACTGGCTATCTTGCCGCTGGCCTTGAGCCTCTCGGCCAGCTCGACAAACAGCGCCTGCTTGTCGCAGGCCGCAAGATCGAGGCAGATCAATCCTTCATCTATCAGGGTGGTGAGCATGGTTCTCTCCTGGCTGGTGCCGTCCGAATGGAACTGGTCCTGTTGAAAACGGTGGTGCAACGGGTTGACCTGCTTATTGTTTCTCCCAAGTGCCTCGGCCGAAATCGGACATATGTGCCCTTTACTGGATTTTTGTGTTGATGGCGCTCACCTGTGAGCCTGCTCGCATTTTGTCCGGTTGAAGATGGTCGCTGTGGATTAACAAAAACATCTTTAAAAACAGGCGATTATTCTTGGTGTGGGGGCAATTCATCACCAGTCGGCGGTTGGAGGGCCTGCTCTTTGTGGGCTGAAGGATGGAGATTTGTGTGCTCCCGTGGTCAGCAAAACTGTGAGCCGCTCGGCAAAAGCGGCTGCCTGGCTCTGGGCGGCGCTTGTGGTGGCGGGGCTGCAAGGGACGAAAACACGGGGCGTGAAAAATTAGTGCATAATCGGCGCCTTGAAAAGGGCGTGTGAACTCGCTACGTGATCACTTTAAGGTACTGATATTTAATGGTTTACATCTCATGTGTAGGAGCGGGAAGTGGGTCTGTTGAGCGCCTTTAGACGGTTTTACGAGAGACGTTTAATCATTTTTTAGATTGCTTTGTGCATATCCAATCGTTTATTTAGTTGGACAGTTTTGGCAAACCGGAAGTCAAACTTGATGAACCGACAGGCCAACGCCCTTGATGCGGAGTGTGCCGTCAACCCGTTTTACTTGTCATGTTCACCCAGATGTAAGGAGACATCCTGATGGAAAATTTGGCCCAAAATATCGACACCATGCGCGAAGAGTTCAAGCAACAGGAGCGCAAACAGGCCCACGACAAATGGCAGGCCAGGGTCGAAGAGCTGCAGCAGATCCGTGCTGAAGAGCCTCAGTCGGAGGCGGTAGAGGAGTGACCTCGCCATGGGCCCGGCGCTGATGCGTGTGGCCCGGCTGAATGCAAAACCCCCGCCTGTATGGCGGGGGTTTTTTATTGCAACTCGATGGCGTTGTGGTTCTGCCACTGGCGCAGGCGCTGTTTGAGGGAGCCATCGCCGGGGGGGATGAAGTCATCCATCAGGTAGCAGCGGTTGTCGCCGCTCTTTTGAAAGTGGAGGCTGACGGTCTGCGGCTCTTTCTGGGTATCGGAGAGGGCGAACAGATAGTGCATCCTGACCGTTACCCCTTGCTCTTGCTCCTTGGCCAGGGTGAAGCTGACGGGCTCGCTCACCTCGCCATCCTGGGCGTTGATCCAGGGGTCGGCATCGATGGCGCACACCTCGCCATCGGCGTTGCACTCGGCCTCGCTGCTCAGCACGGCGAAAAAGTCGGGGGTGAGCAGCGCCTTGAGCGGCGCCGGATCGGCGTAATAGAAATCCTTGTGCTCGCTCCAGAACGCCTTGGCCAGCCTGAGTGCCACCCCCTTGTCGCAGGCGGCGTGCACCGGGCCGCCCAGCAGCGCCAGCAGTAAAACGGATAGTCCGCAGTAGCCTTTCATGATGTTCTTCCTGAACTGGGGCCGGCTGACAGTGCTGCTCCGGCGGGTATCAAGGCATGTGATAGCCAGACGGGCATGATAGCCAACCCGGCAGAGGGCGACAGCAGGATCTGATGATTTTATGCCGCACATCAAGAAATTAGTCGGCAAAGGCGGAAGTGGACAGTGGCGGTCACTGCCAACAACAAGGGCCATCCTGGATGGCCCTTGTTGTCATGGCTCGATTTGAACCGGCTTAGCAGCGGTTGCCGGCGCGGGCGACCCGGCCCTCGGCCAGCAGCTGGTAGCGGCCGGTGGCGGCCGGGATGAAGGCGGACTGACCCTTCTCGAGACGCAGGGTGTCGTCACCGCGCTTGAGGATCACGGCCTCGTCGATGGCAAACAGGATCTCGGCGCTAGTGGTAGTGAGCTGATGCTCGCCCGCCGGGTAGACGCTGAAGGTGAAGTCCGGCACCGGCACCTCGAAGTGCTGCACCGCCCCGTCCAGGCGGGGGGCAAGCAGGATCTGGTCGTCCGGCTTGGCCTGGCAGCGGGTGCAGGCCAACAGCTCGGCCACGTCTATGTACTTGGGGGTGAGTCCGGCGCGCAGCACGTTGTCGGAGTTGGCCATGATCTCGAGGCCGGTGCCGCGCACATAGGCGTGCGGGGTGCAGGCGTCCAGATACATCGCCTGACCGGGCTGCAGGATCACTACGTTGAGCAAGAGCGGCGAGAAGAGCCCCACGTCCCCCGGGTACTGGGCGGCCAGGCTGGTGATCAGCGCAAAGGTCTCTTCATCCTGATGCTTGGCGGCAAAGGCCAGCAAGCCCGCCAGTGCCTCCTCCTTGCGCGCCCCTTCCAGCACCAGCAGCTGGTGGAAGAAGTGCTGCAGACCCGCTTCATTCTGGCTGGCGGCGAGGGCGGCAACCAGCTCGGCAAGGGCGGACAGCTTGACCCGCTCGAACAGTGCCAGGATGGCCGGGATGGCGCGAAAACCGTTCATCGCCTGATAGGGGGTGAGGGCAAACACCAGCTCGGGCTTGTGGTTGGGATCCTTGTAGTTGCGATTGGCGGCTTTGGGCGAAATGCCGGCGGCCTCCTCCTTGGCAAAGCCCGCTTCGGCCTGCGCCTTGCTCGGGTGCACCTGAATGGAGAGGGCCTTCTCGGCGCACAGCACCTTGAACAGGAACGGCAGGCTGCCAAAACGGGTCTGGGTGGCCTCGCCCAGTACGGCGGCGGGGGCGCGCTCTATCAGGGTCGAGAGCTTTTGCACCTGCCCGGCCAGCACTACCTCGGAGCAGCCGTTGGGGTGGGCACCCATCCACAGCTCGGCCTGGGGTTTGCCCGCCGGATTGGGGATGCCGAACAGGGTGGTGAGGGCGTCATGGCTGCCCCAGTCGTAGCCTTGAATCGGATTTTGCATTGACAAAAAAGAGGGCAGATCGCGACTGCTCATAAGGGATGCCTCATTTGGTGTGCAGAAAATCGGGTGCAGAAAAGGGTGGCATTGCTGCCGTGGACCGGACTATAACATGGGCGGTCGCGGGCACCGCAACCGCTTGCCTCTCTCTTGATCAGGATCAGCATGTCTCTTGTCTTCAGCCAGTTGCTCGATGGCGCCCTCCACGAGCAGGCCCCTTTCGACCAGATCTGGTTTGCCCAGGATCAGGGGGTGCCGCCCGGTTTCAGCTATCAGGTCAACTTTCCCCGCCTCGAGCTGGTGTTCAGCGGCGAGTATCGCAACCAGATCTGGGACAGGGAGCAGGGCTGCCAGGAGATCTGCATCGCCCCGGGGCAGGCGCTCTACATCCCCCCCAACGGCTGGAACAAGCCGCTCTGGACCACCGACTGCTCGGTGCTGAGCCTGCTGTTCGGCAAGCGTCAGCTCGGTTTCAGTCTGGTGAGCAAGCGGCGGGAAGACCCCGATTTCTTTGACGTGCAAAAGCACAGCATCATGGCCCGGGCCGGCCATGTGAACGAACACATACTGGCGGCACTGAACGTGCTGACCGAGGATCCCGCGCGCTCCCCCACCGACAATCACCTGCTGCAGGCGCTGCTCACCAGCGTGCGCCAGCTGCTGGCCGAGTCCACCTTCGAGCGGCCGCGGGGGGCCGAGCTGTTTCACGGGATCTGCATCTATATCCAGGAGAACTTTCACCGCCCCATCAGCCGGGATTCGATCGCCCATCGCTTCAACGTCTCGGCCAGCCATTTGTCGCACCTGTTTCGCGAGCAGGGGCACATGCGCCTGGCCGATTACATCAGCTGGGTGCGCATCGATCGGGCCAAGTTCATGCTCAAGAAATACCGCTTTCGCCTCGAAGAGGTGGCCAGCCGCTGTGGTTACAGCGATGTGAACTATTTTTGCCGGGTGTTCAAGCAGAAGACCGGGCTGACCCCCTCCCAGTACCGGGCGCTCAGCCAGCCGCAGGGGCAGGCCGAGGGGCTGGCGGGATAAACAGGGATGCCGCCGGAGCCTGTCCGAGTCAGGCGCCGGCGGGGCTGCTCCGGATCCGGCGCAGGCTGAATGGACGCATTGTGATCCAGTGCGCGACTATGGTCTGACATGCGTGCTCGCCATTTGATTCTGCCAATGGATGGGCTTAAGATGGCCGCGCGCAACTTACAGATTGATAACAAACGGAAGTTAGGAGATGCCGATGGAAAGCAAAGTAGTTATCCCGACCCAGGGCCAGAAAATCACAGTCGATGCCAACGGCAAGCTGCAGGTTCCCAACCATCCGATCATTCCGTTTATCGAAGGGGATGGCATCGGTGTGGACGTGACCCCGGCCATGTTGAATGTGGTGAATGCCGCGGTCGAGAAAGCCTACAAAGGCGAGCGCAAGATCGCCTGGATGGAGATCTACACCGGCGAGAAGTCGACTCATGTCTATGGCGAAGGTGCCTGGCTGCCGGCCGAAACCCTGGATTTCATTCGTGAATACTGCGTGGCCATCAAGGGCCCGCTGACCACCCCGGTCGGCGGCGGTATTCGCTCCCTCAACGTGGCCCTGCGCCAGGAGCTGGATCTCTACATCTGCCTGCGTCCGGTCCGTTACTACGAGGGCACCCCGAGCCCGGTCAAGCGTCCTGATCTGACCGACATGGTGATCTTCCGCGAGAACGCCGAAGACATCTACGCCGGCATCGAGTGGAAGGCCGACAGCGACGAAGCCAAGAAGGTGATCGCCTTCCTGCAAAACGAGATGGGCGTGAAGAAGATCCGCTTCCCCGAGACCTGCGGCATCGGCATCAAGCCCATGTCCAAGGCCGGTACCGAGCGTCTGGTGCGTGCCGCCATCGAGTATGCCATCGACAACGATCGCGACTCCGTGACCCTGGTGCACAAGGGCAACATCATGAAGTTCACCGAAGGTGCCTTCAAGGATTGGGGCTACGCCCTGGCCCAGAAAGAGTACGACGCCCAGCTCATCGACGGCGGCCCCTGGTGCTCCTTCAAGAACCCGAAAACCGGCAAGACCATCGTCGTCAAGGACGTCATCGCCGACGCCTTCCTGCAACAGATCCTGTTGCGTCCGGCCGAGTATGACGTCATCGCCTGCATGAACTTGAACGGCGACTACATCTCCGACGCGCTGGCGGCTCAGGTGGGCGGCATCGGCATCGCGCCGGGTGCCAACATCGGCGACGGCGTCGCCCTGTTCGAAGCAACTCACGGCACCGCGCCGAAATACGCAGGTCAGGACAAGGTCAACCCAGGCTCCCTCATCCTCTCCGCCGAGATGATGCTGCGCCACATGGGCTGGGTTGAGGCGGCCGACCTCATCATCAAGGGGATGGAAGCGGCGATCCGCAACAAGACCGTCACCTATGACTTCGAGCGTCTGATGGAAGGCGCCACCCTGCGCTCCTGCTCCCAGTTCGCCCAGGACATGGTCGACCAGATGTAAGTCTGTAGAGATGCAAAAGGCCAGCCCCAGGGGGCTGGCCTTTTTTATGGGCGCCTGGCGCCAAAGCGGCGCTCGGTCAGGTCGCCGGGGCGAAGCGGCCGAGCAGGGCGGCGCTGGCGTCGCTCACGCCTGTCAGCTGCACTTCGGTGCCGGCAGCCTCGAAGCGGCGGCGCACCGTGGTCAGGGCCTCGGCGGCGCTGAGATCCCAGAAGTGGGCGTCGCTTAAATCGATCACCACCCGCTCGAGGGATTCGCCGGTGTCAAAGCCGGCGCAGAACTGCTCTGTGCTGGCGAAGAAGACCTGGCCGTGCACCCGGTAGGTGCGGGTGGCGCCGTGGCGCTCGCTGTCGCTGTGCACCAGCAGGGTACGCGCCACCTTGTGGGCGAAGAAGAGGCAGGCCAGCAGCACCCCGGTCAGCACCCCGAGGGCCAGGTTGTGGGTCACCACCACCACGGCCACCGTGCTCAGCATCACCAGGTTGGTGGCCAGTGGCGTCTTGTGCATGCGCAGCACCGAGCCCCAGGAGAAGGTGCCGATGGATACCATGATCATCACCGCCACTAGGGCCGCCATGGGGATCTGGCGGATCCACTCGTCCAGGAACACCACCATGACGATGAGCAGGGCCCCCGCCACCAGGGTGGAGAGGCGGCCGCGGCCACCAGATTTCACGTTGATGACCGACTGGCCGATCATGGCGCAGCCCGCCATGCCGCCCATCAGGCCAGCGGCGATGTTGGCCAGCCCCTGGCCCTTGCACTCGCGGTGGCGATCGCTGCGGGTGCCGGTCATCTCGTCGACGATGGCGGCGGTCATCAGGGATTCGAGCAGTCCCACCACGGCCAAGGCGGCGGAGTAGGGGAAGATGATGGCCAGGGTCTCGAGATTGAGGGGTACGTCGGGCCACATGAAGACCGGCAGGGTGTCCGGCAGGGCGCCCATGTCGCCGACCGTGCGCACCTCGAGGCCGAGGCCGACGCTCACCGCGGTGAGCAGCACGATGCACAGTAGCGGCGAGGGGAGCAGGCTGCCGATGCGCGGCAGGCGCGGGAACAGGTAGATGATGCCAAGCCCGGCTGTGGTCATGGCGTAGACCTGCCAGCTGACGTTGGTCAGCTCCGGCAACTGGGCCATGAAGATGAGGATGGCCAGGGCGTTGACAAAGCCGGTCACCACCGAGCGCGAGACGAAGCGCATCAGGGCGCCGAGGCGCAGGTAGCCGGCCAGGATCTGCAGCAGGCCGGTGAGCAGGGTGGCGGCCATCAAGTATTGCAGGCCGTGCTCGCGCACCAGGGTCACCATCAGCAGGGCCATGGCGCCGGTGGCGGCGGAGATCATGGCCGGGCGGCCGCCGGTGAAGGCGATGATGACGGCGATGCAGAAGGAGGCGTAGAGCCCCACCTTGGGATCGACGCCGGCGATGATGGAGAAGGCGATGGCCTCCGGGATCAGGGCCAGGGCCACGACCGTGCCCGACAGCAGATCCCCCCTGACGTTGCCAAACCACTCTTGTCTGATGCGCTCACGCATGGATTGTTCTCGCTCGTTGCTGGCGCTCTGGGCGCGCGTTGTCGTTATGGGCGCGGTGGCCGCGCGGCGCGCGACTCTAACAAAGGGGAGGGGCAGGGGCAAGGCGCGAACGGGCCGATGTGACGCCAAATTGCACATGGCTGGCGGCCCTGCCCGGTAACCTGTTGAATCGATGCGGGCAACGATATGAAGCAGGCAGATCTGCGCTGTCATGGTGAGAGAGCAAAGGAGGCGAGGGGAAGAAGGGGCTGGATAAAAGAGAGCCTTGCAGTTTGGGGCTGCAAGGCAAGGATTCGGATGATTAGGTGGTTCGTTCCAGATGGTGCTGGTAGATCTGCTGCCATTTGTCCTGCTCGGCCTCGTCCCCCTGGGTCTGCCAGAACTCGCAGATGGAGCTGGCGAGTTCGGATGCCATGGCGTGGTCCCCATCGCGGCGACTCATCAGATATTGTCCCAGCCAGCTTTGATATTGTTTCATTGCCCGATCTCCTTATCTCGTGTGTCTTGCTGACCGCCGCCAGGCTTTGTGCCGGACGGGGCCATCAGGCCACGGTTTTTCTGCATGCCCTTGATGGTTGTGATCAACGGATTGGGTCGCGATCTCGCCCGAACAGGGCGCCAACGTGGGTGCAGATGTCAAAAAACGGTCACTATCGTATCACAAAATAACCAGCTTGGGGGGATTGTCAGCAATTCAGGGTGTCCAGCTGTCTGGCCGTCTGATGTGTGGGATGGTGAGCAGAGGCGCCATCTTGCTGATCCCACACGAGAAAAACCCGCCAGTCTGGCGGGTTTTATGGCTGAAAAAAAGATCAGAGGCGGGCGCTGGCCAGGTACTTTTCCATCTCCTCGGCGGGCACCATGCCGCCGCCGGTGGCCCACACCAGGTGGGTGGCGCTGGCCATCTTGGCGACATCCAGCCCCTGACCGGCCTGCCACTCAAGGTCAGTCGCGACGCGCCATGGGCCTGCCATGCCGGCCAGGGCAGAAGGCTCGAGCCTGATCTGCTCTTCGCGGGCCAAGAGTCCCAGCAGGTCGTACATCTCCTGATCGCTCAGGGTGTAGAAGCCTGCCAGCAGCCGCTCCATGGCGCGGCCGACGAAACCGGAGGCGCGCCCCACCGCGAGGCCATCGGCGGCGGTGAGGTTGTCGATGCCCAGATCCTGCACCGCAATGGCATCGTGCATGCCGGTGTGCACCCCGAGCAGCATGCAGGGGGAGTGGGTAGGTTCGGCGAACAGGCAGTGAACGTTGTCCCCAAATGCGAGCTTGAGGCCAAAGGCCACCCCGCCTGGGCCGCCGCCGACACCGCAAGGCAGGTAGACAAACAGCGGATGGTCGGCGTCCACCACAATCCCCATGTCATCGAACTGCTTTTTCACCCGTTCACCGGCCACCGCGTAGCCGAGAAACAGGGTGCGGGAGTTCTCGTCATCGATGAAGAAACAGGCGGGGTCGCGTTCGGCCTCCTTGCGTCCCTGCTCCACCGCCACCCCGTAATCCTCGGCGTATTCCACCACGATGGCGCCATGTTCGCGCAACTTGCGCTTCTTCCACTCCCGCGCATCGGCGGACATATGGACGGTGACGCGAAAGCCGAGGCGGGCGCTCATGATGCCGATGGACATGCCAAGGTTGCCAGTGGAGCCGACCGCGATGCTGTACTGGCTGAAGAAGTGGCGGAACTCGTCCGTGAACAGCTTGCGATAGTCGTCCTCTTCGCAGAGCAGACCGGCCTTGATGGCCAGCTGCTCGGCGTGGGCCAACACCTCGTAGATGCCGCCACGCGCCTTGATGGAGCCGGAGATGGGCAGGTGGCTGTCTTTTTTCAGCAGCAATCGACCGGTGACCTCAACGCCGTAACGCTGGTTGAGAGTGGCCTGCATCGCGGGAATGGCGGCGATCTTGGACTCCAGAATGCCCTTGCTGGCGCGGGTCTCGGGGAAGGCTTCGCACAGGTAGGGGGCGAAGCGGGCCAGGCGGGCGGAGGCATCCGCCACATCGCGGCCATCGAGCCCCACATAGGGAAGACCTTCCACCAGGGTGGTGGCCTTGGGGTTGAACCAGCTGACCGGTTCCAGCGCGATCAGGGAGTGCAGCAGCGGAAACTGCTGGGTGAGTTGTGATACGTCGATGTTTTTCATGGTGTTCTCGGCCTCGTTACACGATACAGGAGAGCAGGAAAGTGCCGGCCAGCGCCATCAGGGAGGCGACGAAGGTGGCGGTAGTGTAGTACTTGAGCGTTTCGTTCAGGGTGGCGCCGCAATACTGCTTGACCAGCCAGAACAGGGAGTCGGTGACCATGGTGCAGCCAATGGCGCCAGAGCCGATGGCGAGCGTCATGATCTCCGGGCTGATGTTCGGGTAGTGCACCATGATGGGGGAGACGATGGCGGTCGCCCCCATCATGGCGACGGTCGCTGAGCCCACGGCGGCGTGCAGCACGATGGCCACCAGCCAGGCCAGCAGGATGGGATGCATGTCGAGCTGGGAGAGAATGGTGGCCAGGCCGTCCCCCAGGCCGCTGGCCTTGAGTACCCCGTTGAAGGCGCCGCCGGCACCGATGATCAGCAGTATGTTGGCGATGGAGGAGAAGCACTGCTCGGTCTGGTCCAGCAGCCCTTCCATCTGCATACGCCGGCGGATCCCCAGCACGTAGTAGGCGGTGAAGGCGGCGATGAACATGGCGGTGATGGGGTTGCCGATAAACTCCAGCAGAATATAGAGGTGGCTGGCGTGATCCATGTTGAGTTCGGCCACCGTCTTGACCAGCATCAGCAGGATGGGCAGCAACACGGTGAAGAGAGAGGCGCCCAAGGTCGGCAGCTCGGCCTCGTTACGGGCCTGGATGTCGGCAAAGGCGGCAGGCACCTCCTTGAACGGTACCCGCTTGCCCAGCAGCTTCAGAAACAGCGGGCCACCTACCAGCGAGGCAAACAGCCCGACCGCGAGGCCATAGACGATGACGGATCCCACATCGGCACCCAGCTGGTTGGTGACATAGAGGGCGGCGGGGTGGGGCGGTACTATGCAGTGCACGGCCATCAGGGCGGTACAGAGCGGAATGGCCAGGGTAAGCAGCGAGGTGTTGGTCTTGCGGGCGATGGAGAAGGCCAGCGGAATGAGCAGTACCACCCCCACCTCCACAAACAGGGTGATACCGCATACCAGCCCGACCAGCACCATGGTCACCTGGGGCGACAGCCAGCGGCACTGCTGCAGGGCGAGGCCGATGCGCTCGGCGGCGCCCGACACCTCCATCATCTTGCCGAGTATGGTGCCAAGGCCGATGACGGCGGCCAGAAAGCCCAGGGTGCCGCCTATGCCTTCCTCCATGGCGTTGACCATCTTGAGCGGGTTCATCCCCATCAGGGTACCCACATAGAAGCTCGCCAGCAGCAGGGCGAGAAAGGGGTGGACCTTGCCCTTCACTATGGTGACGACGATCAGCAGTATGCTGGTCAGCAGGGTTCCGACGATCCACATTTCTGAATTCATGGCGTGCCTCTGTCATGGGAATGATGTTGGCGCTATTGAATGAAAATGCAGGTTCCCTGACAAATGATGAAATCGGCAGTTTGGGTGAACTGGATTGATGCAAAGGTGCCACATTCATCACATTTATGGTGTGAAGGTGGTTTTGCATGGTGTGAGCTGATGCAGCGGGCCACTTTTTCGGTATCATCGGTGCCGGTTTCGCAAGGGGGGCATATGTACGGCGAAGAGAACTATGTGGCAAGAAGCAGTGTCGCGGGAAACAAGCTGCTCAACGGCTATCAGCTGGCCAGACTGCACACCTTCGAGGCGGCAGCCAGACACGGCTCCTTTGCGCTGGCGGCTGACGAGCTGGCGCTCAGCCCGAGTGCGGTGAGCCACCGGATAAGCGCCCTGGAGGAGGATCTTGGCTTCAAGCTGTTCCAGCGCTTTCACCGCAAGGTGGCGCTGACGGCAGACGGGCAGCGGGTGTTCTGGGCGCTCAAGTCATCGCTGGAGTTCATCAACCAGGAGATCCTTGAGATCCGCCATCAGGAGCTGTCGGGCACCCTGACCGTCTTCTCACGCCCCTCCATCGCCCAGTGCTGGCTGGTGCCACGACTGGCGGATTTCGCCCGCCAGCATCCCCAGATCGAGCTCAACATCATGACCGGCAACGAGAACATCAACCTGCATGGCTACGGCATCGATCTCGCCCTCTGCTTCGATGACAAGACGCCTGCGCGGCTCGCCATTCACCCGCTGATGGACGAGTACATGGTGCCGGTGTGCAGCCCCGAGTATGCCGAGCAGCACGGGCTGCTCGGCAACCCGGCCAACCTGGCACACTGCCGTCTGCTGCACGATCGGCAAGCCTGGAGCCAGGATTCCAACGATGACGAGTGGTCCGGTTGGGCCGAGCAGTCCGGCGTGTCGCTTTCGGCATGCAGGGCCAGCATGGGGTTTGATCGCTCCGATCTCGCCATCATCGCCGCCATGAACCACGCCGGGGTGGCCATGGGACGCCAGAACCTGGTGAGCCAGCGGCTGGCACGGCGCGAGCTGGTGGCCCCCTTCCCGGACATGGCGGTGCGCTGCGCCCAGCGCTACTACATCGCCACCCTGCCCAATTGCCAGAACCCCAAGGCGCAAGCCTTCATTGACTGGGCCTGCCAGCAGGCGGGGGTCTGAGTCAGCCCTTGCGCAAACAGGCTAGCGAGGCTGTGCCAGGGCACGTTCCACATAGAGATAGCCAATCCCCATCACCTGCTGGGCGCGGCTGAGCTGGCCAAAACGGATGTGGGTGGCGTTGACGGCATCGCTGCAGTCGAACGGGTTGGCTCCGGTCTGGTGAATGATGGTCTGCAGCCACTCCTCGCCAAAACCGCAGCTGCGGCCATAGAGCCAGATGCGGTTGATATTGAGGATGTTGAGAAAGTTGTAGAGGCTCAGGCCAATGGCGCGGGCTCCTTCGTCCACCATGGCGCGGATCATGAGATCCCCCTGTTGGTAGCGAGCCAGCAGTTGGGCGGTGCCGACGCGCCCCTCCGCCAGCGCTGCGGGATCTGCCCCCTGCTGCTTGAAAAAGACCCGGGCCCGCTTCTTGATGGCCGAGAGGGATGCCACCGTCTCCAGACAGCCGTAACGGCCACAGGCACAGGCGCTGCCATCCGGGTTGATGATGGTATGGCCAATCTGGCCACTGCCAAACAGGGCACCTCGATAGATCTGGCCGTTGATGATGAAGGCCGAGCCGATGCCGTAGTCGACGTTGATGACGCAAAAATCGCCGACGTTTTCCGCTCCCTGCCACTTCTGGGCCAGCGCCAGCATGATGCAGTCGTTGTCCACCATCACCTCGCAGCCGAGGCGCTCCTCCAGCAGATACTTGAGCTCGACCGACGCGTGCCAGGGGGCCTGTGGCATGGTCTGTGACACCCCGCTGGCCGGGTTGACCTGACCGTGTACCGCGATGGCCAACCGGATCGCCAGCCCCTTGTGGCGGCGCTTGTGCTGGTAGTAGCAGGACTCAATCAGGCGCAGCAGCTCGTCCGGGGTTTGTGGCGCAATTTTCTGGCCGGCGTAGTCGTCGAGGGGGGTGATCAGGTTGTCCACCAGAATGCTCTCCAGACTGGTGGGGCTGATATTGAGGCAGAGGATCGCCCCCTGACCGCTGGCGATGCGGTAGCTGCCGCCATTGATGCCGCGCTGGGAGAGGTTTTGTTCACTGTGGCTGATGGCCCCTTCGGCCACCAGCTCGTCGAGGATCCTGCTGACCGCAGGAATGGAGAGCTCGCAATGGCGCGCCAAGGTGGACTTGCTCGCCTCCTTGAGCTGGTAGAGCAGGGCCAGCAGCACCTGCTTGTTGTGGTGGCGTACCTTCTGGTTGTTCAACCCTGTGCTCATTACTTCACTAAACTCCGCTTACTGTATTGCGTGATCTTTAGGCAATTAATGGTGGTTTAACCATTCTAATCTGGTTTCACTGAAATTTTTACTAACAAGTATTAAGTGAGGCGAGATTGATGAGAGCTGATGTCAAGGTCTGGGTCGAAACCATCACCCTGCCGACCTACGAGGTGGGCGCTGAAGATCCCAACCCCATGTTTCTCGAGAAGCGGGTCTATCAGGGCTCTTCGGGGGCCGTCTATCCCTATGGCGTGATCGATACTCTTACCGGTCAGAAGCAGATGAAGCCCTATCGGGCGGTCTGGCTGGAGAACGACTTCATCAAGGTGATGCTGTTGCCGGAATTGGGCGGTCGCATCCACCGTGCCTATGACAAGGTGATGAATCGCGACTTCGTCTATTACAACGAAGTGATCAAGCCCGCGCTCGTGGGGCTGGTGGGGCCCTGGATCTCCGGCGGCATCGAGTTCAACTGGCCGCAGCACCATAGACCCACCACCTTCATGCCGGTGGACTTCACCATCGCGGAGCGCGAGGGCGGCGCCAAAACTGTCTGGCTCGGCGAGGTGGAGCCGATGCGTGGTTTGCAGGTGATGGCGGGCTTCACCCTCTACCCCGACAAGGCGCTCATCGAGATCACCGGCAAGGTGTTCAACGGCAACGATACGCCGCGCCATTTCCTCTGGTGGTCCAACCCGGCAGTGAAAGGGGGCGATGCCCACCAGAGCGTCTTCCCGCCCGATGTGACCGCCGTCTATGACCACGGCAAGCGCGACGTCAGCGCCTTCCCCATCGCCCGTGGCACCTACTACAAGGTGGACTACTCCGCCGGAGTCGATATCTCCCGTTACCGCAACATTCCGGTGCCCACCTCCTATATGGCGGACAAGTCCGACTACGACTTCGTCGGTGCCTACTGTCATGACGAGCAGGGGGGCCTGTTGCACGTGGCGGATCACCACGTCTCGCCGGGCAAGAAGCAGTGGAGCTGGGGCAACTGTGACTTCGGTCTGGCCTGGGATCGCAACCTGACCGACGACAACGGCCCCTACATCGAGCTGATGACCGGGGTCTATACCGACAACCAGCCCGATTTCACCTGGCTGGATGCGGGGGAGGAGAAGGTGTTCGTGCAGAACTTCCTGCCCTACAACACCCTCGGCACTCTGCAAAATGCCAACACACGCGCCGCCATCAAGCTGGAGCGTAGCGATGACGGCCTCGTCTGCGGGGTCTATGCGGTGGCGCCGCTTTGCGGGGCCAGTTTCGAGGTAAGCGACGAGGGGGGCGTGCTGTTTACGCAACTTCTGGATCTGCAGCCGGGTCAGGCCTGGATGGAGCCATTCACCATCACCAGTGAGGGACGTTTGCAGGCCCGTCTGCTGGATGAGCAGGGTCAGTGCGTGCTGAGTTACCTCGAGCATCAACCCGCGGGCGAGGCCTTGCCGGATCCGGCCACCGCACCGGCGCCCGCCGTCAATCTCGACTCGGTCGACGAGCTCTACTTCATCGGCCAGCATCTGGAGCAGTATCTGCACGCCAGCCGCTCGCCCTTTGATTACTACCTGCGGGGGCTGGAGCTGGATGGCGGCGACTATCGCTGCAACCTGGCACTGGCGACCCTGGAATACAACCGTGCCAACTACGAGCAGGCGCTGGTTTACGCCAATCAGGCACTGACCCGGGCCCATCGCCTCAACAAGAACCCCCAGTGTGGCAAGGCGAGCTTGCTGCGCGGCCATATCGAGGAGCGGCTCGGCCAGTTCGATACCGCGTTCGATGACTTTTACAAGGCGACCTGGAGCGGCAACTGTCGCGATGGCGGCTTCCTCGGGCTGGCCCGTATCGCCATGGTGCGCCGCGATGCCTTGCAGGCGCTGCAATTTGTCGAGCGCAGTCTCGCCGTCAACGGCACCCACTACGGCGCCATCGCTCTCAAGGGATTGGCCCTGCTGGAGTCTGGTGAGCCGGAGGCAGCAATCGCCTATATCGACGAACAGCGCGTTCGCTATCCACTCCACTATCAGCTGGCCTTCCTGCGCTGGCTGGCAAGCGAGCAGGCCGCCGATCGCGAAGCGCTGGTTCGTATTTGCAACGGACGTGGCACCAACCTCTGCTTCCTCACCAGCGAACTGCTGAGCTGGGGGCGCCCCGAACTGACCAGCAAGCTGCTGGCAGCCCTGCCGATGGAGGAGACCTTGCCGCTGCTGTTCGAGGCGAGCTTGTTGGCCGCGGGGCCGGAGCAGGAGGAGCTGCTGATGCGGGCCGAGCAGGCGTTTGGCCGCAAGGTACGTTTCCCCAACACCTTGGGCGAGGTGGCCATGCTGGCGCAGATTTCCCACAGCTGGTTTGCCAGCTATCTGCTGGGCTGCTTTCACTACAGTAAGCGCAACTACGAGCAGGCGATTGCCCTGTGGCAGCGGGTGTGCGAGCAGGCACCGGACTTTGCCCCGGTCTGGCGCAACCTCGGTATCCACCACTTCAACAAGGTAGGTGATATGGCGGCGGCCGAGCAGTGTCTGCGTCGCGCGTTTTCCCTAAAGCCGGACGATGCGCGGCTGCTGTTCGAGCTGGATCAATTGCACAAGCGTTGTGCCATGGCCCCCGCAGAGCGGCTGGCCCTGCTGGAGGCGCACCGTGCGGTCGCCCTCAAGCGCGATGATCTGACCGCCGAACTGCTCAGCCTCTATCACATTACCGGTCAGCTGGATGCGGCGGCCGAGATCTTGCGGCTGCGCGAATTCCACCCCTGGGAGGGGGGCGAGGGCAAAGTGACCGGTCAGTACCTCATCAACCAGCAGCGCCGGGCGCTGGCGTTGATGACTCAGGGACGTCACGAGCAGGCTGTTCCGTTGCTGCAACAGGCGCTGCACTACCCCCTCAATTTGGGGGAGGGGCGCCTTGTAGGACAAACCGACAACGACATTCACTACCTGCTGGCGCTCTGCCATCTGGCCTGTGACCACCAGAGTCTGGCGGCCCAGTGCCTGCAACAGGCTTGTCTTGGTCAGGGGTCGCTGGGGGCCAGCCGCTACTACAACGATCAGCCGGTGGATTACCTCTTCTATCAGGGTATGGCGCTGGCTCGTCTTGGACGGATTGCGGAGGCACAACGTCTGTTTGAAGGGATGGTGGCTTGGGCCGAGCAGGCAATGGGCGAGTCGGTCGAGGCGGACTTCTTTGCCGTTTCGCTGCCGGATCTCATCGTGCTGGATGACGACCCGCAGCACAAACACCGTCAGCACTGTCTGCTGGTCCGGGCCCTCGGCCAGTTGGGGCTGGATCAGCGTGAAGCGTGTTCCCAGACCCTGCGCGAGCTGCTCATCTTGAACCCGGCTCACGACAAGGGGCAGCTGTTCGCCCTGATCTGCCGCGAGCTGTCACTTAATCCATCACAGCCATAACAACAACGGGCGCCCTGCCACGGTACGGGGCGCCACTGCACCCTACAATCGACAAGATAATAAGGATGAGTCATGGAACACACTCAACATCGCTCGGATACGCACCGGCTCAACATGGGCTACGTCTGGATGATCTGCCTGGTGGCCGCCTGCGGTGGCCTGCTGTTTGGTTACGACTGGGTGGTCATCGGCGGGGCAAAGCCCTTCTATGAGGCCTATTTCTCCATCACCGACCCGGCCCAGTCCGGCTGGGCCATGAGCTCGGCGCTGGTAGGCTGTGTGCTGGGGGCCGCCATCTCCGGTTGGTCGGCGGATCGTTTCGGCCGCAAGAAGCCGCTGATCCTGGCCGCCATCCTGTTTACCATCTCGGCATGGGGCACGGCTGCGGCCAGCAACTTCGATCTGTTCGTGGTCTATCGCATTGTGGGGGGGATCGGTATCGGTCTGGCTTCTGCGCTCTCGCCCATGTACATCGCCGAGATCAGCCCGGCCGACAAGCGGGGCAAGTTCGTTGCCATCAACCAGCTCACCATTGTCATCGGTGTGCTGGCGGCTCAGCTGGTCAACCTGATGATCGCCGACCCGGTGGCGAGCAACGCCACCCAAGCCGATATTCTGGCGACCTGGAACGGCCAGTCCGGCTGGCGCTGGATGTTCGGTGCCGAGCTGGTACCGGCGCTGGCGTTTCTGGTGCTGATGTTCTTCGTGCCGGAGTCACCGCGCTGGCTGGCCAAAGATGGCCAGTATGAGCAGGCGGCCCGCATGCTCGGCAAGATTGGCGGGGATGCCTATGCCAAGCAGACGCTGGCCGAGATCCGCCAGACGCTGGTGGGGGAGTCGGCGCACAAGGTATCGCTGGCGGAGCTGGGTAAACCCTCGGTGCGGCCGATTCTCATCATCGGGATTGTGCTGGCGGTGTTCCAGCAGTGGTGCGGCATCAACGTCATCTTCAACTATGCGCAGGAGATCTTTGCCTCCTCCGGGTTTGACATCAATAGCACCCTCAAATCCATCGTCGCCACCGGTCTAGTCAACCTGCTGTTCACCCTGATTGCGCTGCCCATGGTGGACAAGATCGGTCGTCGCAAGCTGATGCTGATTGGCTCGGCTGGTCTCACCATCATCTACGGCATGATGGCCGCGGCCTATGCCAGCGGCGTGCTGGGCTTGCCGGTGTTGCTGCTGGTGCTGGCGGCGATCGCCATCTATGCGCTGACCCTGGCGCCAGTGACCTGGGTGCTGCTTTCGGAGATCTTCCCGAACCGGGTACGCGGGCTGGCCATGTCAGCCGGAACCCTAGCGCTCTGGATCGCCTGCTTCGTGCTGACCTACACCTTTCCGCTGCTTAACGCCGGGTTGGGGGCCGCAGGCAGTTTCCTGCTCTATGGCCTTATCTGTTTCGCCGGGCTGATTTTCATCTACCGCAAGGTGCCCGAGACCAAAGGGGTGACGCTGGAGGCGCTGGAAACCCAGCTGGCCCAGGGCAAGGTGGAGTTGACGCCGACCAAGGCGAGCGCCTCGGCATGACGGTCTACACATTGAGCAACCCGCATCTTCGGATGCGGGTTTCAACCCAAGGGGCCTGTGTGCTGGGGCTGGAGGATGAGCAGGGGCGCCCGCTGCTGCGCAATACCGACCCCGTTGTTCCTTGTGATCCCGGGCAATGGCATCCCGGCGAAAGCGCCCTTTTTCCCATGGTGCCGCTGGCCAATCGGGTGGCAGGCAACCGTTTTGAGTTGTGGGGAGAGGAGCATGGCTTGCCAGAAAGCCCCATCGATCCCGACTTCTTCCTGCATGGCGATGGCTGGTTGCTGCCATGGCTGCGGGTGGCAGGCTCAGCCAGTTCGGTGACGCTGCAACTTACTAGCCAGTGTGGTCCTTTTCACTATCTGGCAGAGATTGACTATCGGCTGCAGGGTGTGAGTCTGCTGGCACGCATCAGTCTGACGCATCTGGGGGAGGCGCCCTGTCTCTACGGCGCCGGTTTTCATCCTTTCTTCTGGCGCGACGAGCAGACAAAGATTCGCTTTCTGGCGAGCGGCGTCTGGCAGGAGGGGACGGATCATCTGCCGATCGATTGGACGAGCCGGCTGGCGCCCCACCTTGACTTTCGCCAGTGGCAGCGCCCGCAAGGGTGGCTCAACCACTGTTACGGTGGCTGGCATGGTACGGCCGAGCTGGTGCACCCCACCCGCCAACAGCGACTGAAGGTAGTCAGCGATGCCTCCTTCCTGATGCTCTATCAGCCGGATGAAACAAGCGGTTTTGTTTGTCTTGAGCCCCAGAGCCACGCCGCCAATGCCCACCACCTGGCCGGTCACCCCGGTTTGCGGCTGCTGCAGCGCGGCGACACCATGAGCATCGCCATGACCATCACCCTGATGCCAGCGTTGATAGATGGTTGCCAGGCGTAACGGGATAAGTGGCGAGATTGTGCGGATTGGGTGTTTGCCGAAAACAGAGGAATAAAAAAGGGCCACCTCTTGCGAGGTGGCCCTTTCCAAACGTTTGGGCTGGCGGAGTCTGAATTTGAATTATAAGATCATGATTTTATTTGTTTTTAATTTTAATTCGTGAGTGTTTGTGGTACATCTGGTGGTACACGCTGTAAAACCACTCCTTCCCAAAAGACACATCCATAACATTCCGTAGCCTCGCCGTCTTCACAAGATGCGGGTTCAAATCCTTGCCGGTCGCTCACCTAGTCATGTAGTCACGTAGCCACCGCTCTTGCTACGAACGCTTCACTGCAAACATCGCAGCTGTAACTGGCATTGAGCAGGCAGTACCAAGCGAGACTCAACGGCATCAATCACAAACGGCACCACCCACAAGCGCATGGTTTTTTGGCCAGCAACTGGGAAATCAAATGGCTGGGCTATCGGCTCCTGAAATGCGCGATGGGCTGGGTACACCAGGAACATCTCTCTGTCTCCATCAGGGTCATCAAAGTAGTGATGGCCATAGGCAAACATCTGATAAAAATCACCTTGTTGCAGATCGTATTTGTCGGTGCCATTCCCTTTCGCGGGGTCTAGCAGTTTCCATTTCGTATCCAGCACGCTGATCACCTTGCTGCCCTGCTCAATCACCATATCGGGTTTAAGCCGAAACCATGCAGCGTCATGATGGGAAACCAGGTGTTTGCGCTGTGCCTGGGCGGTTAACGTCAGTAGCGGTGGGAGTGTGGCTCGCAGCGTTTTCGCCACATAGTTTTCAAAAACCCGTTCCATCGGGAACAGCAATGAGATTGCCCGGTGCCCCCCGCTCATGGTTTGCGGAGAAAAACCCTCTAAAATCAATTTCGCCCATGCCAGTGGCGTTTGGTAATGGCTCATTCCCCGGTCAATGCGCAAGCGGGCAAAATCGCACTTGTAGTTGGCACTGAGCGGCACCTCGCAAAAGATAAAGATCAGCTCTTGCAGCAACCTTTGGTTACTCCCACTGCGCGTGATGGCAGTCAGCGCAACCAGTGCCGAATGCAACAGGCGGTTGGCAGGGCGATCGACTAAGAATTCATCATATTCACAATGGAACTTGTGTTTGGTGATGATGTTTTGACGCAACTGACGGGCGGTATTGAGCTTGCCCTTGAGGTAGCTCAGATTCTCATCACAGCGAACATAGTCACTGCGCAGCCCCTTCTTGACCAGGGTATTCACCGAATCAAGAAATTGGCTAATGAACACCTCCAACAACGGCATTTTTTGCTGGCGAATGTTGGCGTTCGTTGTTTGAAGATGGGAAAACTCCCGCAATGCTCGCAGCATGATCAACAGCGCATGCCGGGCCTCTTCACAGTGGGCGTCAGGCGAAGGTAGTGCGGTATCGTTGTCCTGAACTGGCCTCCCCAGCTTGGGCAACACCTCAACTTGAGTACCATCAGGGGTGAAGATCACCCCTGCATAATTTTGTACCTGTAGCGCTTCCACGCCGAGTTTCTTGCACAACCGGAACAGGCGATTATCCTGACCGCTCCCCAGTGCCATCTCCTTGAGATAACGAAACGCCAAGGGCGAAATTGCCTCTACCTCATGCGGGATCGAGGTAATACCACTCTCCTCGCTCACCAGATAGGCGTACTCAAAGAGCGCAATATCGTTACGAAGTGACATCTTCTACCTGCGCAGCAGAAGGTTGTGATGCATGATCCCGCACGTACCGTTGGGCCACATCAGGGTCATAAATTGCCAGATAGGCCATGCCCTCATCCCACACCGAATGCTCATGATCCGCCAGCTGATAACGGTGCTGGTTCACCCCGAACTGATCCGGCTCATAGTCATTGCCAAACAACATCTTGAATTCGATCGGATGCTGTTGCACAAATTGCAGCTCCGCCAACTCTTTGCCACTGACCTCTCGCTTTTGGTTATCCCCGAGTACCAGGCGGATCTTGTGCCAATCCTCATAGAAGTACTCCTGCAGTAGCGGGATCACCTTGGTCTGAAATGCCTCCTTGAGTGCGAGCAAGGCGCCAGCGTGATCGCCATTTTTCACCGCCTGATAGGCTGGATAAAAGAACGCATGTCCCAGCGTATGCTCGCGGTCATAAAGCACCTCAATACGCTGATTGAGCCTATCAAGCAGCATGCCAAGGCTGAGCCTGTTACCTTTACCCTTGCCGATATCGATGGAATCATGACCCGCAAAAAGACTGCTATCAGGCATCATCTCAATGAAGTCAAAGCGACGGCGTAGCGCAGTATCCATCAATGCCAAAGAGCGATCTGCTGTATTCATGGTGCCGATGATATCGACATTCGATGGCACACTAAATGGCTTGCCGCTGTAGGCAAGATGAATGGTCATGGGATGTTGGCCACCGGCCCGTTTATCGATTTCAACCAGCGAGATTAGCTCACCAAAAATCTTGGAAATATTGCCGCGGTTGATCTCATCAATAAACATGGCGTACTGATGTGAAGGGTCTTGTTCGGCACGACGACACAGTTTTAAGAATTCACCCGGCTCAACCGAATAGTGAATATTACCCTCATCGTCAGTCGCAGCTCTCAACCCCTCAATAAACTCCTCGTAGCCATAAGATTGATGAAAGGTGGTTGTCGCATAACGCTTGATTTCGTCGGCAGATTGCGGCCCGTGGGTCAGTTCAGCATGTAACTGCACCAAATCATCCACCAACTCCAGCCGATCATCGAGCAGCAGCCATACGGCGTCGCTTGATTTATCAAAGACCCCGGGTTCACTGCGCCCCTTGTAATTGACCGTAGCCGACTCTGCAATGGTAAATTTCTGCAGATAGCTCCACGCCGTTTGCGCCAGATTATCGGTACGTCCGTTAATGCTCGCCTTAGTCTGGAAGAACTTACTGCTCACAATATCGGCCACTTTGGCGCGCTTGCCCAGACTCAGCAATGACAACACCAGCACCTGCATCCAGTTAAGGGGGGCCAACTTATCGCGAAGCCACAGCGACTCATCCATCACGGCCGGGCGATGGGTGTACTCTGCTTGCAGCTGTTGCAACTTGTGGGTTTTACCGGTTCCTGGTGGCCCGTAATAGATGACATTTTTAGGCTGTGTGCGAACAGGGTCTGCGCTAGTCATATAGTCTGCGTCTTCCTCGTTGATCTGATTATCAGTCTGGTGGGATTGGGCATGGCTGTCATCTTTCACTGGCTCAACGAGCCATTCATACAGGTTCCATAGCAAGATATTACGGGTATACAGATCCCACTCAGTGGGTACGAGAGGGATCACCGCCGCCAGCAATGCTTGATTGTCCGCTAACCAATCATCGCTGAGTTGAATATCAAGTTGAAATTGGCTTTGCAGACTCTGGCATAGAGGTTTGAGGCGAGAGCCATCCGCAATGCTGGTGTAACGCTCGGGAGCGGCCGCGCCAAAAACCCGGTTAATGACAACCTTAAGAAACCGTTTAAAAGTCCCGTCACTCTTCCAGCGTTTAAAGACTTGGCGATAGGTCTCTGCCGTGGGAGCCTGAATGATTTCCCCGGTCAGCTGGCGTAGGAATTCAAGATTGTTGTTGAACTCCTCGTTATACATAATCCCCTGGCCAGCACTGGCGATGCCATTGGTTTGCTCACGCCACAGCTTATTGATATCGGCATCCGTCAACGGCTTACCACGCCTTATCCCGTCGGCCAATTGGCAGGTAGCCTGATAGTCCTCATACCATCGCTGATTAAAATCATGTGCTTTTGCCCATCGCATAAACTGTACTAACGAGTGGTTATCCTTACCGGCCTCCCACAGATCCGCGAGCGGAGCAGAAACATCAGTCTTGATCGCAATGCCTGATGTTTGCGAACTCCAAGTTTGATCGGGCAGCGCGGCTTTTAGCAGCAACATCGGCAATAATCCCGCCTGACATGATTGCCGCAAGTCTTGCAACTCAAACTTGATGTAAGAGCGGTTCTGATCCTTATCTTTCCAGTCTGAATCATTAAACGGGGCTTGGGTGACGACCCCTTTGGCAATGATTCCGCGCGGCTCCTTACCCAGGCGGATCAGATAAACCGTATCTCCAAATTGAGGTTGTTTACTTCGACAAGACCAGCGGATCTCATCGCCCTCGTGATAGTCCAGTAGGCCGGTTGCACTGCCATCACCACCGGTAGAAAATTGCTCAGGATTCCAAGTCAACAAAAAAACTGACATACACAATCAACCTCAACATGCGCCTGGATAAGCAGGCTATGGAAATGTGGAGTCAGGCAATCCCGCTATGCCTGTCTGCAATACGGCAAAAGAAAGAGAGCGGTAGCGGCAATAACTGCCATCGTCTCGGATGGTCTTGGGCTTAACTTCCCTGGTAATTCTTGAAGTTCTCCGCCTGGTAGGCTCGCCACAGAAGTAATCAGTGTGTGGAACAGGGGGCGCAGCAGATCCAGGTGGTTGCGTACCTCGGTAAGTGACTGGCGGATGTCTTCAAAGTTGACCTCATCGCTCATGGAGTACATGTCCAGCGCCATGTGATCCGGCTCTTGATGCCGATGTAGTCAACAACCAGTCCCTTTTCCTGCCCTCAAACTTGCGGTTCACCCGCGAGGTGCTCTGGAGCAGGTTGTGTTTTTGCTGCAACACTTTTCATCTCCCTCATCGCCCTTGATAGAGATACTTCTGGAAGCCGACGAAGGCGCTGCGTACAGCATCAGGAGTGCCCAACTCGGCAAAGGCATCGGCCAGTGCGTTGTTGTATTTGAGTTTGAGCAGTGGCCCCAGCTTGGTGTCATCCAGTTCGGTCACCCCCTCTTTGACATAGTGACCCAGCACGAAACTCAAGAAGGCTTGCTGCTTGCTGTTAAACTCCTGGCTCAGCATGGCCTCTGCTTGCGTGGCTCGCTCTTCCCGGGTCATGGGGTCATCGGCATAGGCCACATGTGCTAGCACATCAAACAAGTCGCTATCCTCGGCTTCAATCAGTTTTTGCATTTCAGTCAGCTGGTCAATGCCAAACCCTTTCTCTGCAAGACCATCAAGCAGCTTCTTGCGGGTGCCCGGTTCACTCCAGAGCGCGCGCAGCTCGTCTTCATCCTTGAAAAACTCCGGCAATTTGCCAAACAGCTCGTCCATAAATTCGGCGGCTGACATCGGCGTACCATCCGGGTGCCAGAAGCTGGTGGCGCTCATGTGTTGGATCTTGCGGGCCTTGCCGTCAGCCAGCTCAATTTTGATTTTGTCTTTCTTCTTGCAGGTGCAGGGCTTATTGCCGCACACCTCGCACTGATACTCGGGCTCAGGCTCTTTCAGGCAGACACAAGGGCGCTGGCCACAGACTTTGCATGGTTTGGGCGGAGCTTTCTCGCAGGAACAAGGGGAGGTGCCGCAGCGTTCACAAACCTCGGCTGGCAGGGGCTCACCATCCCACTCGGGGTCGCTAAAGTGGTGATGGGCTTTTACAAAGTCATGCAGGGTGAAGTAATCCTTACCATCACACAGCCGGGTGCCTCGGCCGATGATCTGTTTGAATTCGATCATCGAGTTAACCGGACGCATCAGCACGATATTGCGCACATTGCGGGCATCTACGCCGGTTGAGAGCTTTTGCGAGGTGGTCAGGATAGTCGGTATCGATTTCTCGTTATCCTGAAAATCTCGCAACCACTGCTCGCCCAGCGCCCCGTCGTCGGCGGTTACCCGGTGGCAATAGTCGGGGTGCTTGACTGTGTTCATCTGGTTGATGAGATCTCGCACCGCCAGCGCATGATCTTGGGTGGCACAGAACACGATGGCTTTCTGGCGCTGGTCAATCTCCTTCATAAAGATCTCGACCCGTTTTTTCTCGCGGGCGCCGATCTCTATGATGCGGTTCATATCCTGTTCGGTGTAAACCCGACCTCGTTCTACTTCCCCCTGAATCACCTTGTCATCAGAGGTGTAGATGTACTCATCCAGTGTGGTGGCATGTTGGCGCACCCGAAACGGTGTCAGGTAACCATCGTTGATCCCTTCTTTGAGGGAATAGCTATAAACCGGCTCGCCAAAGTAGGCATAGGTATCGACGTTATCCTTGCGCTTGGGGGTTGCGGTCAGCCCCAGTTGTACGGCAGGTTTGAAGTAGTTGAGGATATACCGCCAGTTCCCTTCGTCGTTGGCGCCCCCTCGGTGGCACTCATCAATGATGATGAGGTCGAAGAAATCGGCGGGGTAGTCACCAAATACCGGGGCTGGTTTGCCCTCGGCATCGGTGCCAGTCATAAAGGTCTGGAAGATGGTGAAGAATATATTGCCATTCTTGGGGGCACGGCCTTTCTTTCTGATCTCATCGGGGGAGATACGCACCAGAGCATCTTCCGGGAAGGCAGAGAAACTGTTGAATGCCTGATTGGCCAAGATATTGCGGTCGGCCAGAAACAGAATGCGGGGGCGGCGGGCCGGTTCACCTTCGCTCTTCCAGTCATTGGTGTTCCAGCGACTATGAAAGAGCTTCCAGGCCAACTGGAAGGCAATAAAAGTCTTGCCGGTGCCAGTTGCCAGGGTCAGCAGAATGCGATCTTGTCCTTCGCTGATAGCCTTCAATACCCGCTCGATGGCGATATCCTGATAGTAGCGTCCCTGCCAGTAGCCGCCTTTGTCTTCAAAAGGTACGGCAGTGAAGCGATCCCACCAGCAATTTTGCACCGCAAAGGTGGCATTCCACAGCTCATCGGGGCTCGGGAAGGCCAGGGTCTCCCCCTCCTTGCCGGTCTCCATATCGATGGCGTAGATACCCTGGCCATTGCTCGAATAGGTAAAGCGGATGGCCAGCTTGCTGGCGTAATCCTTGGCCTGACCCACCCCGGCGGTGAGCGGCTTGTCCCACGCCTTGGCCTCAACCACAGCTAGCTTGGTATTGCGATACTCCAGCACATAGTCGGCAGAGAGCGCCTTGCCCCGTTTACCGTTACCTTCCAATCGCCCCAGGGTGATCGGGTACTCGCGGCGAATGCGGCTGCCCGGGGTGACGCCCCAGCCAGCAGCCACCAGCATGGGGTCGATATGGTCGCTGCGGGTTTCTGCTTCGTTTTTCACATTATCTCCCTGTCTATGTGGCCAACTGCCGAGCAATCCTCGATGGTTGCTGTGCTGTCATCTGTTAAGTTCCAATCACAGCCATCTATAACTGGCCGCTAAAGGCTTGCTGCAACAGCGATTGTTTTAGCTCGTCGAGTGCTGCAATTTTGCGCTGATAGAGAGATTCAAGGCGCTGGGTGGCATCAAAAATTAAATCCATTTGAGCCGCAATTGATTTCTGAACATCCAATGATGTTGGAAATGCAATAACAATTCGTCTTAGATCCTCGTTGTATAACCTTAAAATGGTTGCACCTTTGGTTGCATTCCATTCACAAGCACCATAAAAATGATACAAAAAACAGTTAAGAACTTGCGTTTGATCGTTCGCAATCCAGACAATATTAGAGTCTTGAAAATAAGCATCATTTCCATCAAAAATGACACGCCGACCAATAGTTCCTGCCGCAGACAGAAGGATGTCCCCTTTTTTGGGGAATGAATATTTTTCTTTATATTGGCTATAAAGCTCAGTTGATATAAATGAGTCTGCCTTTTTTCCAAAAGATCCAATCTTATAAAAAGGAATGTCGCCAATCGCACTTGTCTGTTCTTTGAGAACTCTCTTGCACATAGACACCTTGCCGATGTCACCAAGAGTTTTCTCCACCCACCCATTACCACGTTGGCTAAATACCGACTGGAGATAGCTTTCAAACAGGGCGCGGGCATTCTGGCGGTTCTGTTCGGCATTGGCGCGGGCTGCTGCGATGGCATCAAAGGCCTCATCGAGGATGGCCACAATACGTTGCTGCTCGTGGATAGGGGGAAGGGGGATCTCTATGTTTCTGATAAGAGGCATGTTCAAACCTCTACGGTCTTTGTCATCATCACCAGTGAGACGCCTAATTTCTTGATATCGGCCATGTAAGTTGGCGTAAAGAAATTCAGGAAGTAACTGCTTTTGATTATTAGGAAGAATACTAACTAGCGACTGATTACAAGTCGCTAAAGTACGAAGTAATGCTACAGTACCTTTAGTTTTTCCTTGGCCGTTCAGCGCAATCATTACTGAGTTAATTGGTAACAACCTGGCGCTTGAGTTATTCAGACCACTCTCAGTTATACGGCCTTCACAATCAAAAATTTCTTTCTGATGAATGTCGCCAGATACAAGCCATTTAATATTTCCGCCAAAGAACGCTTCGTTGTTTCTACTTGGTGTCCCGCCAGTCATTAGCGAACAAACATCACCAATTTTTGCTTTATTCCAGAGGGTCTTCATACCAGCCCCCGGATAGTGGCCAGCAGTTCAGCGCTTTCGGCATCCAGCAGAGCGATCTCATCCATGATGTCACTTGGGCTGCGATGCACCACTTCTTCACCGCCGTTAGGATTTTTCACCGACAGGTCATAGCTCGCGGTATCGATATCGGTGATATCCAGGCTCCAGCTCTTATCCGAGTCGGCAAAGTTGGCCTGCAGTTCGACAAACTCTTTCAGGTCGTCGTCATTAAGCGGGTTGGTCTTGCCCAGATTACGGCCCGGGTCGAGTTGATAGAACCACACCTTGCGGGTCGGCTCGCCCTTGGTAAAGAAGAGCACCACGGTCTTCACGCCAGCCCCCTGGAAGGTGCCGCCCGGGCAATCCAGTACGGTATGCAGGTTGCAGCTCTCCAGCAGCAATTTACGCAGCGCCACCGAGGCGTTATCGGTGTTGGAGAGGAAGGTGTTCTTGATAACGATGGCTGCACGACCACCCACTTTCAGCATCTTGATAAAGTGCTGCAGAAACAAAAATGCCGTTTCGCCAGTGCGAATGGGGAAGTTCTGTTGTACCTCTTTGCGCTCTTTGCCGCCGAACGGCGGGTTGGCGAGGATCACCTCCATCCGGTCTTTGTCCTGAATATCGCTCAAGTTTTCGGCCAGGGTGTTGGTGTGCTGGATATTGGGCGCTTCGATGCCATGCAGGATCAGGTTCATGATGGCGATGACGTAGGCGAGGCTTTTCTTCTCCTTGCCGTAGAAGGTGCGGGTCTGCAGGGTGGCCAGATCGTCGGTGGTCAGACCCGGCGTGGCGCTCAGGTAGTCATGGGCTTCACACAAGAAGCCAGCCGAGCCACAGGCGCCGTCATAGATCCGCTCACCAATACGCGGTTTGGTCACCGCAATCATGGCGCGGATCAGGGGGCGGGGGGTGTAGTATTCGCCGCCATTGCGCCCGGCGTTGCCCATCCGCTTGATCTTTTCTTCGTAGAGGGCCGACAGCTCGTGTTTTTCAACCTGGGAGCGAAAGCGCAGCTCGTCGATATAGTCGATGATATCGCGCAGGGTGTAGCCACTGCGGATCTTGTTCTTAATCTCGCCGAAGATCTCGCCAATCTTGTATTCGATGGTATCCGGCCCGCTGGCCCGCTGCTTGAACCCTTCCAGGTAGGCGAACAGCTCTTTATCGACAAACTCCACCAGATCGTCACCGGTCATGGCCACGTTGTGGTCAATCTTGCCATCGGCACCCTTAGGGGCGGCCCAGCTCGACCAGCGATAGCGAGGCAGCAGGATCGGAGTATAGGGTTTGCCTTCCAGCAGCGCTTCGCTCTCTTTGTCTTGCTCCAGCGCGTCGAGGTACTTGAGGAACAACAGCCAAGAGGTCTGCTCGGTGTAATCCAGTTCAGAGCTGCAGCCCGACTCTTTGTGCAGGGCGTCGTCGATATTCTTGAAGGCTTGATCAAACATGAAAGGCATCCGGGTAAAGCATGGGCATAAGCGCCGGTCACAGGTGCGCTTATTGCTAATGGATTGAGTTGGCGGCCATTCTACCGCCTTGCACGGATGCCATAAACCGCTATGGATGCTTTTGGAGCGATTGTAGTGGTCTAATCATCCCGGACACCATTTTAGGTGGTACAGTCGCCACCCAGACCTGAGGTGTTCAATGACAAGATTACGTCGCTCATTTACTGCCGAGTTCAAGCTGGAAGCCGCATCCCTGGTGCTCGACCAGGGATATTCTGTCCCCGAAGCCAGCCGTTCACTGGATGTCGGTGAAACCGTGCTTCGCCGCTGGGTTCAGCAGCTTCAATCCGAACGAACTGGCACAACCCCGATCAGCAAGGCGCTGACCCCGGAACAGCAAAAAATCCAGGAGCTGGAAGCCCGTATCAACCGGCTCGAGCGCGAAAAGGACATTCTAAAAAAGGCTACTGCTCTCTTGATGGCGGACGAATTCACACGTACGCGCTGATAGACCGATTAAGGGAGCAAGCCCCCATCACCCTGGTCTGCTGCGCTTTTGATGTTCCCACGTCCTGTTTTTACGACTATCAGGCTCGCAAACGGGTGATTAACCGTGAGCGGATGCAACAACGCAGCGAGTTGCGCCGTTTGTTCAAAGCGAGCCGGGACTCGGCTGGCAGCCGCGCCTTGATGTCGATGATGCAAGAGTTGGGACATCAGATTGGTCGATTCAAAGTGCGCAGT
>NZ_JBFOCQ010000008.1:0-87029 GCF_040907805.1 Aeromonas sp. s3 | reverse complement strand
TTCACCCAGCTGATCCAGGTCTCCATGGCCTATCGCAAGATCGATTGGGAGCACACCGTTGCCGGTACCTCCGGTGCGGACGACTGGCGCGCGCCGATCGAAGCGTAATTCTCAGTCAAAGGGCACTGCTTGCGGTGCCCTTTTGCCGTTTCTGGCATTTCCCGCTCCGTTTCAATACACGCGTTTTTTCTTTTGCCCGTTTGCCTGAGGTGAGGGGGCACAAGAAAAAATCCGAGTTTACGTCTTGCCGCACGCCGTCAAGGGCGTGCGGTAGCCATGGTGTCAGAAAAACCGGGGCGAAGGCGGATCTCTCACACGGCTTGAAGTGCCCCGCCTGATGGGGCTGCACGATATCTCAGGGGCGAGCAACGATGGCAGACAGCACAGGATTACAATTTACCGTCAAGGTGGGGGCCCTGCCCGAGAGCACCTTCGTGGTGGCCGAGTTTGCGCTTGATGAAGCGCTCAACCGGCCGTTCAACCTGCGCCTGGAGCTGGCGAGTGCCCAGCCCGACATCGACGTTGGCGCCGTGCTGGACCAGCCGTGCGAGCTGCTGGTGTGGTACAACGGCGAGCGGCAGCGCCGGGTGTGCGGGGTGGCCAGTGACTTTACGCAGGGGGACAGCGGTTTTCGCCGAACCCGCTATCAGCTCATGGTACAGCCGGCCCTGTGGCGGCTGTCACTTCGCCAGAACTCCCGCATCTTCCAGGCGCAGAAGCCCGATGAAATCCTCAGTATCCTCTTGCAAGAACACGGCATCACCGACTATGCGTTTGCGCTGAAAAACGAGCATGCCAAGCGGGAATATTGTGTTCAGTACCGCGAGTCCGACCTCGATTTCGTGAACCGGCTCGCCGCCGAAGAGGGGATGTTCTACTTCCACGAGTTTGAAGCGGGCAAGCACCGCATCGTGTTTGCCGACGATACGGCGGCATTGACTCAAGGCCCCGAGCTCTTCTTCAACCTCGGCAACCGCTCGCTCGAGCAGGGGCCCTATGTCCGCCAGTTCCATTACCGGGAGGCGGTACGCCCCTCGGACGTTGAGCTCAAGGACTACAGCTTCAAGACCCCGGCCTACGGTCTCTCCCACAAGAAGGTGGGCGTAGAGCTCGAGCATCAACGGGATACCTACCAGCACTTCGACTATCCGGGTCGCTACAAGCAGGATGGCAGCGGCAAGGCCTTTGCCCAGCACAGGCTCGATGCGCTGCGCAACGATGCGGTGGCGGGCCAGGCTAAGTCCAACTGCGCCGCCTTGCAGCCGGGGCAGACGTTTTCCCTCACCGAACACCCCAACGGCAGCCTCAACACCGATTGGCAAATTGTGCGCATCCAGCACACCGGCTTGCAGCCGCAGGCGCTGGAAGAGGAGGGGGGCAGCGGCCCGACCGTCTATCACAACGAATTTGGGGTGGTGAAAGCCAGCACTACTTGGCGGGCACGCATCGGCAGCCCGGAGGCTCCTCACAAGCCGATGGTGGATGGCCCGCAAATCGCCATGGTGGTGGGGCCCGAAGGGGAGGAGATTTACTGCGACGAGCACGGCCGGGTGAAGCTGCAGTTCCCGTGGGACAGATATGGTAGCTCCAATGACCAGAGCTCCTGCTGGGTGCGGGTCTCCCAGGACTGGGCGGGCGGTCAGTATGGCATGATGGCCATCCCGCGCATCGGCCACGAAGTCATCGTGAGTTTTTTGGAAGGGGACCCGGATCAGCCCATCGTCACCGGTCGCACCTATCACGCCACCAACCGCCCGCCCTACGAGCTGCCTGCCAACAAGACCCGCACCGTGCTGCGCACCGAGACCCATCAGGGGGAGGGCTTCAACGAGCTGCGCTTTGAAGACCAGGCGGGGCAGGAAGAGATTTATATCCACGGTCAGAAAGACCTGAATGTACTTATCGAGAATGATGCGGCGTGGCATATCAAACACGACGAGCATCGTGACATCGACAACGAGCGGGTGACTCGTGTCAGAAAGGTGCCGGGTGAGGAGGGGGCTCCGCCCAGTCTTGGCAACGATCATCTGACCGTTGAAGGAGAGAGGCGGGATCATATCAAGGCTGACTACTCGCTGACGGTGGATACCTCCATGCATCAAAAACTGGGTGACAGCTGGCTCACCCAGGCGGGGCAGGAGGTGCACGTCAAGGCCGGTGCCAAGGTGGTGCTGGAAGCAGGTTCTGAAATTACCGTCAAGGTCGACGGCTGTTTTATCAAGGTCGATGGCGGGGGGGTCACCCTGGTGGGGCCCACCATCAAGATGAACTCGGGTGGCAATGCAGGCTCTGGATCCGGTTGGGCTGGCAAGGTACCCAAGAGTATTGAGGGTATGTTGGATAGCCCTCACACGCACTGGATGAAGTTCTATCACCTCGACTCCGAGCTGATGCCGCTGGCGGGCACTCCCTACAAGGCCGTATTGAGCGATGGTTCGGTGCGGGAAGGCACGCTGGATGGTGATGGCATGGCGCTGCTCGAGGATGTGCCTGCTGGCACCGCTTCAGTGACCTATGACCTGCAGGACAATTTTGTCGATCTGCCCCGTGAATCCATCTCGGCCCTCACCGGCCATCTCGACAGTCTGAGCGACGAGGGCTGATATGTTCGGTAACGATCTGTTTGAGCAGCTCTATGACCACCTGGATCAGGCTGTTTCCGGTGGGGCTGCCTATGTCAAACAAAGTGCTGAGGCCGTCAAAAAAGGGGTTGCCTCCAGCTTGCAGTGGATCTGGTAGGCCCTGCAGGGGGATTTCAACCCCAATCAAAGCGCAGGACAGATCGCCGCCAATGCGGTGCTGGGTCTCATTCCCGTAGTTGACCAGGTGCTGGATTGTCGCGATCTGATTGCCAATGCTCGGGATATTTCCCGTGATCCCAAGCAGCCGAATAAGTGGGTTTTCTTAAGCTTTACCCTGATAGGGCTGATCCCGTCGCTGGGTTCAGCCCTCAAGGGGGTGTTGAAAATCATCTTCCTGTTTGTCCGCAAGGCGGGTGGGGATGCCACCAAGGCGATCAGACCTGCAATGGCGCCCGTGCTGACGTTTCTCAGTGATCCCAAGGTCAAGAAAGTGCTGGGTATCTCGCGCCTCGACAAAGTGCTAAAAGAATTTGCCGGTCAGATCCGTGGGTTGAGGGGACAGATTGCGGTCAGTGTGTTGCTGGGTTATCTGAACGATGCCGTCAAGTCGCTGACCAGCTTGATCTGCAAGATAAAGGGATTGGCTCCTGCTTCAGTCAGGATCTGGCTTGAGCAATCCCAGCGTTTGGTGTTGCAGATGCAGTCACAGGCCGGTCAGATGCTGCCTGTCGCCATGGGGCCCGTGCTCAAGTCCCTCGATGAGATAGCCGCTGGATTGGAGAAAGAGGCGGTCAAGCATGCCCCTGGTTACAAGGCCATGCCCGGTGGTACCGTTATCCACCCGCTGCCGGATGATGTGGTCAAAGTGGAGCTCAAGATCCTGAGCCGCTCGAAGAAAGGGATTTATGGCGAGATCATCAGCGACAATTGGATGGCAAATCACAAGTTCGAGAACCTGTTGCCAGAACATCGCCGGGTACGTAGCCTGAATGACAAGCCCAGAGGGCGGGGCATCGATGGTATCTACAAGAACACCAATCCTCCGCCTCCCTACGTGGTGACCGAGACCAAGTTTCGGACGGCAGGGGGGGAGTATATCGACGAGGATGGCACCAAGAGCACCCAGTTGTTGTCGATGACCAAGGGGTCGGGCAAGCAGATGAGCAATTTGTGGATAGAAAGGCGATTACCGGATGAAATAGCAGATAAAAAGCTATTGGCGGATATCAGAAAACAAAAATATGAATCTTGGTTGATGATCGTCGATGAGTCTGGTGAGGTGATTCAGATCACCAAGTTGAATAAGAATGCCGATGCTATCGGTACTATCCCGGTCAAGTAGGAGTAGAGAATGAGTTCGTTTATTGAGCAGCGTCGAGATCCACTATTATCTGAGGATTTCTTCTTGGTTCAGCTAGAAGACTACAAAGAATCGCTCTATTTTGACCAGGAGTGGTGGAGTTGGATAAATGATCCTCACCATGAACGCTGGAGTGACCCAGCAGGATTGCCTACTCGCTCTGGTGCCAGTGCGGGCATGTTTATGGATAATCTTGAACATCTGATCTTGCTTTATTCTGGCGGAGTCTCTCATGAAGAGGTTATTGCTCAGCTAGGCGTCGTCACTAAAGAGTTTTTACGCCATAAAAAAGAGTTTCCAGATGAACAGTTTTATTACTGGGAGCAAGATGCTTATCAATATCTGCTCTGGATGCTCTCATTAAGCATCCTCTATGGCCAGGATGAGATATTGCCCGAGTTGGTGCGTTATATCAGTAAGAATCCGGAAGGGGACGACGACCCGCTGTGGAGCGTACTGTTGGCCCGCTTGGGTTATCTTGGCTTCCCTCGAGGTCCAGAATCCTATATTCCAGAGGTGTACCGCCCGCTATTTGATGCCATCAAGGGAGATGATGTGAATCCCACCAAGGTTGAGCGTCAGGCGAGCATCAAGCAATATCTCAAAGGATGGTACAAGGGGTGTAAAGAGTGCTATTGGCACGACAGGCACAAGGCAAAGCATGCCATCTACTTTGGCTATTGGGCTTTTGAAGCGGCGCTGGTCACCCTGCTTTATGAGCTGGATGACAGCAGCTATCGAGACATGCGCTATTACCCCAAGGATCTGGTCGATTATGCCAGAGCCAATGGTATTGCAGAGAAATGGCAGGCATTGCGAGTAGCCCAACATCCTATTGCCATGCCGGGTTCCGTGGTGGAGCAGGATGGCAACTGGCGCTGCAACCTGACCGATGAGCAGTGGCAGCTTCGCAAAGGGCAGCGCTTACCTTCCCAAACCCATGTCAACAAGGATGACATGTTGTTCTGGGTACAGGAGTAGTCCGCAGTGTATCGATCATGCATTGTCTGCGTGATCGATACATCGCGAACCGAACATCGTTTTGGTGCTGCCGTGGTATTGCTTGGCCCCTTTGGCTCTGTATGAAACAATCGGGAAAGAAAGGTGAAGGCGATAAAAAAACTATTTCTGCTCCTATCCGTCATTATCTTGTCACCCCTGTTGATTCCCATGGTCTATGTCGAAAGACGAAGAAAGAAATGGCTTCTATCAATTTTACTATCTCCTCTGCCTGAAGAGATCAGAGTCGGCAGATTGAACGCGCTGATGAATACCCATACCGATGAGCTACAGGGTGGCATTGTGTCAGCACTTGTTGAATTCAACTCTGATGAACATTGGGTGTGTCTCAATATTGACTGGCGAGACGTCGAGGAAGTTGAGTTGCAGGGCAACGCATTGGCGGATATTCACGGTATCAAGGAACATTTTATTTGCTCCGAACCGGGTGAGGATACATCGGTTTGGCGCCTGTTGGTGCTTTATGACTTATGGCTGCAAGCGCGAGGATATGCAGTCGTGCTTTGGGATATAGATGCAGATCAATATACAGGGTTTATTTGTCGAACGGATGTTCTCGATAAACTGTTAAACGAGGGGCGCAAGCTGGGTTTGGCTATGGTCAAGCTGGAACATGTGAACGAACAATAGCGCCTTGTATCAACCGAAAAAGCCCTATACCGGTATTTATTGAAACAGAGCCAACGTGAAATAGTAAATACAGAAAGTAGTTAGAAAATGTCATGTATGCAGTTCTCCCACCCATCTTAATTAGTCGCAGATATCAATGATGACATACCGCACATTATGCTTGGTGCTGGCGAGCCATTGGCTGGCCGCTTGTACAACCACGACGTCACAGACGGAATCCGAACTCTTGCAAGCCGCACAACAAGGGCAGGGCAAGGCCCAATATGAATTGGCCAATCGTTTGGTGGCCAAGCCCGATTACCCGCAGGCGATGCGCTGGATGAAGCAGGTGGTCGAGCAATCCGGTCCGTTGGCGGCTGATGCCGGACTGCGGGGAAAGGCAGCCCTGCAAGTAGGGAGTTGGTATCAGGCAGGGTTGGGGGAACCAAAGAACCCCATGCTGGCCACGCAATGGTGGCAAAAATCAGCCAAGTTGGGCAATGCCGAAGCCAGCTATCAGTTGGGTCAGGATTGCCGGCAACGGCACAAGGACAAGCTGGTCAGTGAGTGCCTCGACTGGTTCGAGCAGGCTGCCAAGCGCGATCATGCGAATGCCCAGTTGGTTCTGGGGCAGTGGTATGCAGGCCAGGCTGGGGCCGATGAAGATGCCGTCAAGTGGCTGGAGAAGGCCGCAGAGCAGGGTAATCGCGATGCTCAATATCAGCTTGGTGCTCGCTATGAGCAAGGGAAGGGGGTGAGCAAGCGCTCCGATCTTGCTTTGCACTGGTATGAGAAAGCAGCCGCGCAGCAACAGCCGGATGCCTTGTTGGTGCTGGCCCGCAAGGCGCCTTCTGAAGAGGCATCCAGCCTTTATCAGCGAGCCGCCAATGCGGGCTCTACACCGGCCCAGTTGTGGCTGGGGCAAGCCTATCTGGTCGGCAAACAGGTTCACCAGGATCTTGCGCTTGGCCGCTATTGGCTGGAGCTGGCCGCGGGCAGTGGTTCCCACGAGGCAGAATATCAATTGAGCCTGCAACAGAGCGATAGCGTCGCGCGAGAACATTGGTTGACACGTGCCGCAGAAGGGGGATTCAGCGAAGCTCAGCTGGCATTGGCGCAATGGCAGCAAGAGCAAGGAGATCTCGTCACAGCACGCCAGTATTTTGCTTTGGCAGCAGCACAGGGCAACGTCGATGCTCACTATGCCTATGGCGAGATGCTACGGCTGGGATTGGGCGGCAAGGAAGACTACCCGCAGGCGCTTAAAGAGTATCGACAGGCCGCCAATGCTCAGCACCGATCTGCTCAATACCGCATGGGTATGATGCGAGAGCAGGGGTTGGGAGCTCCACGCAATAGACTGCATGCCTATGCATGGTATCTGCTTGCTGCCACGGATGGAAACAGTGAGGCTTCTGAAGCACGTGACGAGCTTGAAAAAGGTATGACTGAAAAAGAGAAGAGCGCAGGGCAAAAACTGGCTCTGCATTGGTTTGTAGCGCTTGCCAAAGGGAAGAAATTGAACAGTTAGTCTGTTTCTTGTCAACAATGATGAGATTTACAATCTACCTGAACGGTCGATGATCCAGAGTGCTTGATATAAGCCGCCTTATCCTGGTGATATCGTCGTGCATATTATGTTCTCCAGTCCCTTCATTGTTTTGCATGATGAAGGGATTTTTCGTTCTTGAGCGGTAATTTTTTGTTACATATCCATGTCTGGTTACGACAATCATTGTCGCATTGGGCCGTGGTGAAATGCATGAATCACTAACGCTCAAAGTGAATGACTCTGGAATATGTTTTTCTGAGAGCGTGGAGGATATGGGGTGTATTTTAAAACATCACGCAAAGGCATTGTGATTTTGCATTAACTTGTTGTTTTTGCTTTTCTTTTTTCTTTTTGCTCTTCTTCGTTGAGAAATAATCAATTGACTATCTGTGCTACACGCATATACCATGCGGCGCAAATGGCTCTAGGGCCAATATGACCTCTAACAAAGAGTAGAGGCAAAATCGGATTGTATAGATAACAAGATGCATACTGCGTTTTTGATTATTAGAGCTTTTGCTTTTGTATATCGGAGACGCATCGTCAGCTGATGAACTACTCACTTAATCCGTCAGTGAGTTCAGTCAACTGTCATTTTTGACAGTTGTTGGTATGTGCATTGGCTATAAGCTTTAGGGTCTTTGTTGACCTTTAACTTGGTATTTAGAGCATGGGAAAAGGAATTGACGGCGGCACTGTTGCGCCCAAAGAACGTATCAACATCAAATATGTACCGGCAACCGGTGGTCAGCAGGCGGAAATAGAGCTTCCGTTGACCATGATGGTGGTCGGCAATATGAAGGGTCGTACCGAAGACACTCCGATCGAGGAGCGTCAGACCGTCTCCATCGACAAGAATAACTTCTCGTCTGTCATGAAAGAATCCGCGCTGGAACTGAAGTTTTCCGTTCCCAATCGTCTGGAAGAGAATAGCCAGGATGAGCTGCCGGTTTCGATCAAGATCCAGTCTCTGGAAGACTTCACCCCTGACAGCGTGGCACAGCAAGTGCCCGAGCTGCGCAAGCTGTTGGAACTGCGTGAGGCCTTGGTTGCCCTGAAGGGACCGCTGGGTAATATCCCTGCCTTCCGCAATCGTTTGCAGGATCTGCTGTCCAGTGATGATGCTCGTGAGCAGCTGCTCAAGGAGCTGGATTTGATTAAGCCTGCCGAGTGATCGCCGGGTTGGATTGACTGAACGAGAAAGGAACAAACATGTCTTTGGTCGAAGAACAGGTTCAAGCGGGGGCGAGTGCAGCCTCCTCGTCCTTGCTGGACGAAATCATGGCGCAGGCTCGTATCACCCCGGTGGACGAGGGTTACAGCGTTGCCAAGCAGGGGGTTGCAGCCCTGATCGCCAACATCCTGGACAGCGGTACTACCAGTGAGCCGGTTAACAAGGCGCTGGTCGACAGCATGATTGTCGAGCTCGACAAGAAGCTGAGCAAGCAGATGGACGTCATCCTGCATGCCAAGGAGCTGCAGGAGATGGAGTCCTCCTGGCGCTCCCTCAAGCTTTTGGTGGATCGCACCGATTTTCGCGAGAACATCAAAATCCAGGTGCTGCATGCCACCAAGGAAGAGCTGCTGGAAGATTTTGAGTTCTCACCCGAAATCACCCAGTCCGGTCTCTACAAGCATGTCTACTCGACTGGCTACGGTCAGTTCGGTGGTCAGCCCGTCGGCGCAGTGATCGGTGACTACGCTTTTACCCACAGCTCCCCCGACATCAAGCTGATGCAGTATGTCAGCGCGGTGGGCGCCATGGCCCATGCGCCGTTCATCTCTTCCGTCGCACCCGCTTTCTTCGGTGTCGACAGCTTTACCGATCTGCCTTCCATCAAGGATCTGAAATCGGTTTTCGAAGGCCCGGCCTACACCAAGTGGCGTTCCCTGCGTGAATCGGAAGATGCCCGTTATCTGGGGCTGACCGCACCGCGCTTCCTGGCGCGTCTGCCCTACGACCCGACCGAGAACCCCATCAAGGGCTTCAACTATCAGGAAGATATCAGCTCGGATCACGACCACTATCTGTGGGGCAACACCGCCTATCTGATGGGCACCTCCCTGACCGACAGTTTCGCCAAGTATCGCTGGTGCCCGAACATCATAGGCCCGCAGAGTGGTGGTGCCATCCACGATCTGCCGGTACACGTCTATGAAGCCATGGGCCAGCTGCAGGCGAAGATCCCGACCGAGGTGCTCATCACCGATCGTCGTGAATACGAGCTGTCGGAAGAGGGCTTCATCACCCTGACCATGCGTAAAGACAGCGACAACGCCGCCTTCTTCTCCGCCAACTCGGTGCAAAAACCCAAGGTGTTCCCGAACACCAAGGAAGGGAAAGAAGCGGAAACCAACTACAAGCTGGGAACCCAGCTGCCCTACATGTTCATCATCAACCGCCTGGCGCACTACATCAAAGTGCTGCAGCGCGAGCAGATCGGCTCCTGGAAGGAGCGTCAGGATCTGGAACGCGAGCTGAATGGCTGGATCAAGCAGTACGTTGCCGATCAGGAGAACCCGCCGGCAGACGTACGTAGCCGCCGTCCGCTGCGCGCTGCCCAGATCAAGGTGCTGGATGTGGAAGGGGAGCCGGGCTGGTACCAGGTTGCCATGGCCGTGCGCCCGCACTTCAAGTACATGGGGGCGAGCTTCGAGCTCTCTCTGGTAGGTCGACTGGACAAGGAATAAGGCACGATGCCGCATCTCTCTTCCTGGGATAGAGGAAATGCGGCCAGCCTGTTTGATCGCATCCGGGGGGAGGGGCTTGGCTCCTCCCCTCGTTCGGAAGTTGATGAACTGGTCGAGTCTGTCAAACGGCAGCTCGACCAGATCCTCAACACCCGTCCCGGCAATTGCCGCAGTGCACCCGATCTGGGGGTCATTGATCTCAATGACGCGACCCAGGGCAGTGCGGATATCAAGGGGCGGATCCGGGAAGCGATCCGGCAATGCATCCGCCGTTATGAACCGCGGATCATCCATGTGGATGTTCGTTCACCGGACTATCAGGCGAGCCCGCTTGAGATGTCGTTTCAGGTGACGGCCCACGTGCGGCTGGAGCATATCGAGCAAGTTACCTCGTTCAACGTCCATATGGACAGTCATCGTCACTACCGCATGGTCTGATCAATGTCGCTGGAACATTACTTCAGGGATGAACTGGCATTTTTGCGCCTGCAAGGGCGCGAATTTGCAGATAGCCATCCCGAGCTCACCCGCTTTCTGTCGGAGCAAAATAGCGATCCGGACGTGGAGCGCCTGCTGGAGGGATTCGCCTTCCTCACGGGCAACCTGCGCGCCAAGATTGAGGATGAGTTTCCCGAGCTGACCCACGGTCTGCTCAACATGCTCTGGCCCAACTACCTGCGTCCCGTGCCCAGCATGACCATCATGCAGTTTTCGGTCATTCCGGGGGCCATCGCCCAGCCGGCGCTGGTCAGGCAAGGCTGCCAGCTCGACAGCCTGCCCATGGACGAGGTGACCTGCCATTTCCAGACCTGTCACGATACCTGGGTCTATCCGGCCGATATCCGTCATATTGCCGCCCAGAGCGGCAACGATCTCTCCACCATCTCGCTGGATATCGCCCTGCATGCCCCTCTGCCGCTCAGCGAGTTGCAGCTGGACAAGCTGCGCTTCTTCCTCGGTGGCGACAGCTACACCGCCTATGAGCTCTACTTCTGGCTCTCCAACCAGCTCTCCCATATCGAGCTCGAGATCGACGGCAAGCGCTTTCGTCAGGAGGCCAAGGCCCTCAAACCGGTCGGCTTCGAGCGCGGTGATGCGCTCTTGCCCTATCCGAACAACGTCTATTCCGGCTACCGGATCCTGCAGGAGTATTTCTGCTTCCCGGAAAGCTTCCTCTTCTTCGAACTCGCCGGTGGCGACTGGCCCAAACAGCCGCTGCCGGTGAGCGAATTCAAGGTGCACTTCTGCTTCGACCGGCCGCTGCCGGCAGAGCTCAAGATCCGTCCCGACTCCTTCATGCTCAACTGCGTGCCGGCCATCAACCTGTTCCAGCACGACAGCGAGCCGGTCAATCTGAATGGCCGCCAGGCGGAGTACCCCCTCAAGGCGAGCTATCGCCACGCCGACAGCTTCGAGATCTTCTCGGTGGATCAGGTGGAAGGCTGGGTCGAGGGGAACCTCGGTCGCTCCCGCGGCACGCCGCGCATCTATCAGCCGTTCGAGAGCTTCCAGCACCAGATTGAGCGGGCCAAGCAGCGGCTGGCGCTCTACTACCGGGTGCGGGTCAAGGAGGCGGTGAGCGGGGATGGTTTCGAGCACAGTCTCTCGTTCGTGCGCGGGGATGAAACCACCACGGTCGAACTGGATGAATCCATCTCGGTGACGCTCACCTGCACCAACCGCTCCCGCGCCGCCCGCCTCAAGGTGGGCAGCGTCTGCGTACCGACCGGCAGTTCGCCCTCGTTTGCCACCTTCCGCAACCTGATCCGACCGACCCGGCCGTTGCGCCCGGCGCTGGACGGCAGTCTGCACTGGACGCTGATCTCCAACCTCTCCCTCAACTATGTCTCCTTGTTGCGCCGCGATGCCCTAGTGCAGGTGCTGCGCACCTACGATTTTCCGGCGCTGCACGACAAGCAGGCAGAGCAGGCCTCGCGCAAGCGGCTGGCGGGGATCGAGGAGATCGAGACCAAGCCGGTGGACCGGCTGGTGCGCGGCATGCCGGTGCGGGGGCTCAAGTCGGTGCTCTCCATCCGCCAGTCCGCCTTTGGCAGCGAAGGGGAGCTCTATCTGTTCAGCACCGTGCTGGCCCACTTCTTCTCGCTGTATGCCAGCGTCAACGCCTTCCACCTGCTTGAGGTGGTCAATCTCGACAACAAGGAGCGCTATCAGTGGCCAGTCCAGATCGGTCAGCACTCCCTGATGTGACGTCCGGCAAGGACGCGCCCCGCTTCAACTTCTTCCAGCTGGTTGAGCTGCTCAACCGGCTGGATGGTGCCGATCAGGAGCGAGGGCTCGACTACCTGCCCGGTGACGAGAACATCCGCTTCAAGGCGACCGCCTCCCTGGGGTTCCCTACCAGCGACGTGTTGCAGATTGGCCGGGACGGACAGGGCCGCCACGAGCTGGAGGTGGCCTTTCTCGGCCTGCACGGCAGCCAGTCGCCGATGCCCGGCTATTACCTCGATTCGCTGGCGTGGGAGTACGCCCAGGGGGAGCAGAAGCTCGGCCTGTTCCTGGACTTCTTCCATCACCGCCTGCTGACCCTGCTGCACCGGATCTGGCGCAAGTATCGCTACCACGTCCGGTTTCAGGACAACGGCGAGGATGGTTTCTCCCGCCTGATGTTTGCCCTGGTAGGGCTTGGCAACGAGGCGGTCTGCCAGAGCCTGCCGGTCAACCGGGCCAAGATGCTCTCCTATGCGGGCATGCTGGCGAGCCCCAGCCGCTCCCCCGAGGTGGTGGCTGGTCTGGTGGCCCACTGTTTCGATCTGGCGGACGTGGAGGTGAGCGCCTGGCAGTGGCGCAAGGTGCCTATTCATCAGGATCAGCAGAACCGCCTCGGCGGGGCTGGCTCCACCCTGGGGGATGACTTTGTTATCGGCGACAAGGTGAACGACTGTGCCGGCAAGTTCTTGTTGAAGATCAACAACCTGAGTTTTGGCCAGTTTCTCGGGTTTCTGCCGAACGGGGAGCACTTCCACGCCCTGGTGACCTTCGTCTCCTTCATCCTGCGCGATCAGCTGGCCTGGGATCTGCGGCTGGGTTTCGGCCAGGAGCAGGCGAAGGGACTGAGACTCGGTGAGGAGCAGAGTGCCCGTCTGGGGTGGAGTACCTTTCTCGGTCAGCCGCCAAGAGATCCGTTTGTGACCATTTGTGTACAGGAATAAGTGCAGAAATAAGCTGCGCGGAACATTTAAGTACAGAGATCAGTGCAGGAGTAACCGTGGACGATTTTAACCAGCAACTTTCCCTGGTGGTGCTCAACAGCGAACAGCTCGACGGCAGCCAGCAGGTGCAGTACCGCTTCGACGAGATGGGGGGGACCCTGGGCGCCTCCGAGCAGGATGACTGGCAGCTGCGGGACAGGTTGGGGGCCGTGCTGCCCGCCCACGCCCGCATCGAGCTCAACGATGGCCGCTTCTGCCTGTGCGATCTGAGCGGCCAGACCTACATCAATGGCGCCACCTCACCCATCGGGCGGGCCCGCAAGGTGCATCTGGAACAGGGGGACGAGCTCATCGTCGGCCCATTCCGGCTGCGTACCTACCTGGGGGCCATTACCCCGGAGCAGAGCCTGCAGCAGGTGCTGGGCAATCGTGCCACCGAGCAGCTCGACGAGTGGCTGACCGGTGATGAGCCCGCCGCCCGGGCCGATGATCCGCGTACCCTGGCGGCCGATCCCCTGCTGGCACTGCAACAGGAGCGCCGGACCCCCAATTCGTTGATGGATGGCTTGCCAACAGCTGGCGTGCCGACGGATGGCCCGCTGGCGGATAGTCGCCTGCAGGCTTCACCGCGTTCACAGCCGGATGTGGACGTTCCCCCCCTTGCCCCCTTTTCTGCTGTCGAGAACACCATGAACCAAGAATTTCTGGATATGCCCAGCATCGAGAACCACCCCGATTATCAGCTGTCGCTGGACGGCGTCGATCACGTGGCCCTGACCCCGCTGATGCGCGGCCTGGGTCAGCCCTTACAACTGCAGGACACCCAGCAGGCCCACGACATGCTCGAAGAGATGGGCAAGACGGTGCGGGCCATGGTGGAGGGGTTGCTGCAGTTGCAAACCGAACAGGCGGCGCTGGCGGACAAGCACCTGCGCCCCATCGAGGACAATCCGCTGCGCCTGGGCCTTGACTATGACGAGACCCTGGCGGTGCTGTTTGCCGAGCAGAAGAGCCCAGTCCACCTGAGTGCGCCGGCGGCGGTGGCCGAGAGCCTACACAATGTGCGCATCCACCACGTGGCAAACCAGCAGGCCATCGGTGCGGCGCTGGACAGCATTCTGCAAGCCTTCTCGCCCGAGGCGCTGATCGGCCGGTTCGAACAATACCGCCGCAGTGGCGCGTCGGGCATGGCCGATGAAGGTTGGGCCTGGAACATGTACCAGCACTACTACCGCGAGCTCACCTCCGCCCGCCAGCAGGGGTTCGACAAGCTGTTCCACCAGGTGTATGCCCAGGCCTATGACCAGGCCGTGCGTCAGCAACAGGGACTGATTTGATGATACGTGCGCTGATGCTGGGCGCCGCGCTGCTGGCCCTGGCTGGCTGTACCACCATGGGCAAGATGGCCGACGTCGCCATGAACCCGGATATCCAGGTGGGCAGCAATGACAGTCAACCCTCCACCCTGGGACTGAGCCTGCTGGCGGAGCCTGATGTCAACCCCAACGAGAGCGGGGAGGCGGCACCTATAGAGTTTCAGGTGGTGCTGCTGGCCGAGGATTCCAAGCTGCTTGCCACCGACTACGACCAGGTGACGGCAGATGTCGAGAAGGCCCTTGGCAAGAACTACCTCGACCATCAGGACTACACCCTGCTGCCGGGCCAGTTCAAATACCTGCCCCCCGTCAAGCTCGACGAGAAGACCCGTTACATCGGCGTGATCGCACGCTACGCCGACCCGGACAGCGCCGAGTGGCGCAAGGTCATCAAGATCAAGAGCAAGGGCGCGGCTTATCAAATCCTGGTGCACTTGCGCCTGGATGAAGTGGAACTGCAAAAAGAAGAAGAATAACCATGTCGAGTCGAAATCGGGTTATCTGGCGTGAGGGGCTGTTCATCAAGCCCCAGCACTTCCAGCAACAACAAAGGCATTCGGATTACGCGCTGCACGCTCGCCTGAGCGCGCTGTCCGACTATTTCTACGGCTTGCAGTCGCTCGCCATCAACGAGGATTACCTCGGCTTTGGCCGCATCGCCCTGGTGGGAGCTACCGGCATACTGCCGGACGGAACCGTGTTCAACATCCCCAACGACGACATGCTGCCGACCCCGCTGGAGATCACCGACGCCTCGGTGGCCAACCAGAAGGTCTATCTGGCGCTGCCGCTCTCGGTGAGTGGCGTCAACGAGGTGGGGCAGGGCGGCCAGGTGGCCACCCGGCTGCAGGCCCATCGCCACGATGTGCGCGATCTGCACAGCGAAGGGGGGGACGTGGTCTCCCTCGAAGTGGGGCGGGTCAGCCTGCGGCTGATGCTGGAGCGCGAAGATCGCAGCGCCTACGCGTCGCTCGCCATTGCCCGCATTCTGGACAAGCGTCCGGACGGCGGTCTGGTGCTGGATCCCAACTTCATGCCCTGCAGTATCAGCGTCTCCGCCATCCCGACCCTCAAGCGCTTCCTCGGCGAGTCGGCCGGCCTCGTGGCCGAGCGGGCCCGCAGCCTCTCCCAGCGCATCGCGGCGCCCGGTCAGCAAGGGGTGGCCGACGTGGCCGAGTTCATGATGTTGCAGCTCCTGAACCGGGCTCAGCCCCAGCTCTCCCATCTGGCGCGCCTGGGCACCCTGCACCCGGAGCGGCTGCACGAGTCGCTGGTGCAGCTCTGTGGCGAACTGATGACTTTCACTGACGAGTCCCGCCTGCCGCCAGAGTTTCCCGCCTATCGTCACGACGATCAGCAGGTGAGCTTCGAGCCGGTGATGCTGGCACTGCGCCAGGCGCTCAGTACAGTGCTGTCGCCGCGCGCCGTCTCCATCCAGCTGCGCAAGCACCAGTACGGCATCATGGTGGCCATGGTCAACGAGAGCGAGCTGATGAAAAGCGCCGACTTCGTGCTGGCGGTGCGCGCCCGCATGCCGCAGGAGCAGTTGCGCAAGCAGCTGCTGCAGCAGACCAAGGTGGCCTCCAGCGACAAGATCCGCGAGCTCATCAGCCTGCAACTGCCGGGCATCCCGCTGCTGCCGCTGCCGGTGGCGCCGCGCCAGCTGCCCTATCACGCCGGTTACAGCTACTTCCAGCTCGATCGGCAGAGCCCGGCCTGGCAGATGCTGGCGGTCAGCAACACCCTCGCCTTCCACATTGCCGGCGACTTCCCCGAGCTCGACATGCAGCTCTGGGCCATTCGCAGCCAGTGATCGCACCAAGGAATAAGCAGAGATGACCACGGACATTATCAAGAACGAGCAACTCAGCGACCTGCTGTTCGATCACGCCGAGCAGCTGGACATGGATTCGGACTACTGGTTCCGCCTGCGCGGCCAGAGCATCAACCCGATGATCGACGCGGTGACCCCCTTGCTGGGGCTGGTGCAGCGGGTGCGCCTGCTGTCGCGCTATGACCAGGTGCCCGAGCTCTACCAGCGGGTGGTGACCGAGATCCAGGCCATCGAACAGGAGCTGATGGCCCAGGGTTACGAGAACGGGGTGGTGCTGTCGTTTCGCTACATCCTTTGCACCTTCATCGACGAGGCCGTGATGGGGCGCGACTGGGGCAGCCAGAGCGAGTGGTCCCAGCACTCCCTGCTGGCCCGCTTCCACAACGAGACCTGGGGCGGCGAGAAGGTGTTCGTGTTGCTGGCCCGCCTGCAGGAAGACCCGGTGCGCTACCGCGACATTCTGGAGTTCATCTACCTGTGCCTCTGCCTCGGTTTCGAGGGGCGCTACAAGGTGATGAGCCAGGGGCGGGAAGAGTTCGAACGCATCGTGCGCCAGCTGCACAAGCAGTTGGCCCCCGAGGCTGGTGGCGAGGCGCCCAGCGTGTTTCACCTCGATCTGGGGCAGCAGGCCTCCCGCTATCAGCTGCGCAAGCAGGTTTCCCTGCGCAGCCTGTTCATGGGCGGGGCGCTGATCCTGGCACTGATCTTCGGCCTCTATCACCACCAACTCAATAACCAGACCCAGGACGTTCTGCGTCAACTGGGCGAATTATTAAAATAAAATACTAAGGAGAGCACGCCTTGATTCGTATAGAGCTACCGGTACTGGTGGAAAGACTCAACCCCATCTGCCGTCACATGCTGGAGGAGGCTGCGGCCCTCTGTGTCAATCACCAGGGAGCCGAGATCCGCATCGAGCACCTGCTGCTCAAGATGCTGGAGACCCCGCTGAGCGACGTGCGCCAGATCCTGAAGGTGGCCGAGGTCGACGTTGAAGAGCTGAAGGCCCTGCTGCAACCCTCGCCGGCTGACAATGGTTATGGCCAGGGTTACCCCTCCTTTTCGCCCATGCTGGTGGAGTGGCTGCAAGACAGCTGGCTGCTCGCCTCCGCCGAGTTGCAACATGCCCAGCTGCGCAGCGGTGTCATGCTGCTGGTGCTGCTGATGACCCCGCAGCGTTACCTGCCGGGCTCGGTGACCCGCCTGCTCGCCAAGGTCAATCGCGAGCTGCTGCGCCAGCAGTTTGACGAGTGGGTCAAGGAGTCCGCCGAGACGCAAGTGACCACTACCCCCGGCGGCAAGACAGCCCAGGCCGCGCTGCCGGCCGATGCCAGCCTGCTGGCCCGTTTTACCGTCAACGTGACCGAACAGGCCCGTCAGGGCAGCCTGGATCCCGTGCTCTGCCGGGATCACGAAATCGACCTGATGATCGACATCCTCTCTCGTCGTCGCAAGAACAACCCCATAGTCGTGGGGGAGGCCGGTGTCGGCAAGAGCGCCCTCATCGAGGGGCTGGCCCTGCGCATGGTGGCGGGTCAGGTGCCCGAAAAGCTGCGCGGGGTCGAGCTGATGACGCTGGATCTTGGCGCCATGCAGGCCGGCGCCTCGGTCAAGGGGGAGTTCGAGAAACGCTTCAAGGGGGTGATGCAGGAGGTCAAGGACGCCGTGCAACCTGTCATCCTGTTCATCGACGAGGCGCACACCCTGATCGGGGCCGGCAACCAGGCTGGCGGGCTGGATGTTTCCAACCTCATCAAGCCGGCGCTGGCCCGGGGCGAGCTGCGCACCATCGCCGCCACCACCTGGGGCGAGTACAAGAAATACGTGGAAAAAGACGCGGCCCTGTCGCGCCGCTTCCAGCTGGTGAAGGTCGGTGAGCCCGATGCCGACGAGGCCACCGTGATCCTGCGCGGCCTGCGCAGCATCTACGAGAAGGCCCACGGGGTACTGATCGACGAGGAGGCACTGCAGGCGGCCGCCCAGCTCTCCGCCCGCTACATCTCCGGCCGCCAGCTGCCGGACAAGGCGATCGACGTGCTCGACACCGCCTGTGCCCGGGTGGCCATCAACCTCACCACGCCGCCACGCGCGGTCAGCCACCTGCAAAACGCGCTGCGCCAGCGCGAGCTGGAGATCCGCCAGCTGGAGCGCCAGAGCCTGATCGGCCTCGGTGACAACGCAGAGCGCCTGGCCGAACTGCAGGCGGCCCAGCAGGCTTGCCGTGAAGAGCTGGCCGAGCAGGAGGCCCGCTGGCAGCAACAGCAGGGGCTGGTGCACCAGATTGTCGAGCTGCGTGCGGCCCTGCTGGCCGATCAGCAGGATGAGATGCTGGCCAGAGAGGCGCTGGATCTCGCCGACGTGCCGCTCGATCCGCAGGCCGCTGCCGAGCAGCTGGCCACCCTCGAGCGCGAGCTGGCCGAGCTGCAGCAAGGAGAAGTGCTGGTCTCAGCTCACGTCGACAAGACCCAGATTGCTGCCGTCATCGCCGAGTGGACCGGGGTGCCCCTCAATCGCATCTCGCAAGGGGAGCTGGACGTGGTGACCCGATTGCCGGAATACCTCGGCGAGCTTATCAAGGGGCAGGATGTGGCGGTGGCCCACCTGCACAAGCACCTGCTCACCGCCCGTGCCGATCTGCGCCGTCCCGGCCGCCCGCTCGGCGCCTTCCTGCTGGTGGGGCCGAGCGGGGTCGGCAAGACCGAAACCGTGCTGCAGATTGCCGAGCTGATGTTCGGTGGCCGCCAGTATCTGACCACCATCAACATGTCCGAGTATCAGGAGAAGCACACCGTCTCCCGTCTCATCGGTTCGCCGCCCGGCTACGTCGGTTTCGGTGAGGGGGGCGTGCTGACCGAGGCGATTCGGCAGAAGCCTTACTCCGTGGTGCTGCTGGACGAGGTAGAGAAGGCCCACCCGGACGTGCTCAACCTCTTCTATCAGGCGTTCGACAAGGGCGAGCTGGCGGATGGGGAAGGGCGCATCATCGACTGCAAGAACGTGGTCTTCTTCCTCACCTCCAACCTCGGTTTCCAGACCATAGTCGATCACGCCGAGCAGCCTGACGTGCTGCTGGATGCCCTCTATCCGGAGCTCGCCGCCTTCTTCAAGCCGGCGCTGCTGGCACGGATGGAGGTGATCCCCTACCTGCCGCTCGGTCACGATACCCTGGTGCAGATCGTCGGCGGCAAGCTCAACCGGCTGGTCAAGCTGCTCAAGGAGCGCTTCGGCGCCGAGGTGGTGCTGGACGACGAGGTGGCCGAGGAGATCCTGCTGCGGGCCAATCGCAGCGAGAACGGCGCGCGGATGCTGGAATCCGTCATCGATGGTGCCCTGCTGCCGCCGGTCTCCCTGCAACTGCTGCAGCGCCTCTCGGCCGGTGAACCCATCAAGCGCGTCCACTTTTCCGTGGCCGATCACCAGTTCGTGGCCGAGGTGGGGGCTTGAGTATGGAGCAAGCCCTCGCATTTGCCCTGGCCCTCACCGCCCAGCGCGATGAGCCGCACCTGTGCCACTGGTGGAGCTCGACCCTTCATGCCAGCTTCCAGCCCAAGGGGCTGCTGCTCGGCATGCTGGATGTGAGTGGCCGTCAGCTCGAATGCAAAGGCTGGGTCAGGGGGAAGGAAGTGACGCTGGGGCTGGCGGTGGACGATTTTTCCCACCCGCTGGCCTATGTACTGCACAAGGCTCAGTCCCGCACCTGGGACTCCCTCTACGGCGGTGCCCGCATCGAGCACGCCGGTTTTCGCGCACTGCTGGCCGATCTTGGCCAGCAGTGCGGCCTGCACGCCTATCCGCTGCTGGATGGCAACGGCAAGCCGTTTGCCGTGCTGGCCCTGATGGATGAAGGGGAGGTGCTGCGGGCCTGGGCCGAGGGGCCCGAGCTGGCCCAGCTCTCCCAGGTCTTTTGCAACCAGCTCACCCTCATTCGCGATCTCGGCCGCAGCCGACGGGATCAGGGGGTACTGCGCGACTCCCTGCGCCAGATGAAGGGGGAGGGGGAGCGGCTGCGTCAGCACGAGAAGCTGCTCGGCGATCAGCTGGTCGGCCAGTCGGCGGTGATCCGCGGGCTGCGCGAGCAGATAAACCAGGCCGGCCAGCACAAGCTGACCGTGCTGATCCAGGGTGAGACCGGCAGCGGCAAGGAGGTGGTGGCACGGCTGGTGCACCAGTGCTCGGATCGCGCCAACAAGCCGTTTGTCGCCATCAACTGCGCCGCCATCCCGGAGAACCTCATCGAGAGCGAGCTGTTCGGCTACCAGAAGGGGGCCTTCTCCGGCGCCCTAGCCAACAAGACCGGGCTGGTGGCTCAGGCCAACGGCGGCACCCTGTTTCTGGACGAAGTGGGGGACATGCCCGCCGCCATGCAGGCCAAGCTGCTGCGGGTGCTGGAAACCCGCAGTTACCGGCCGCTCGGGGCCGAGCAGGAGTATCACTCCGATTTTCGCCTCATCGCCGCCACCCACCAGCCACTCACCCGTCATGTGGAGGATGGGCGGTTTCGGGCCGACCTCTACCACCGTCTCTGTCAGTGCCTGCTGCTGATCGCCCCCCTGCGCGAGCATATCGAGGATGTACCGCTCTTGTGCCAGCACTTCATGGCCCAGTTTGCCGCCCAGGATGGAAAGGTGCTCGCCGGCTTGCAGCGCAAGTTCTTGAAACAGCTGCAGACCTATGACTTCCCCGGCAACGTGCGCGAGCTGCGCAACCTGCTGGAAGTGGCCTGTGCCCATACCCGCTCCGGGGAGGAGGTGGGGCTGGAGGCGCTGCCGCCAGAGCTGCGCGAGCGGGTCTGCGTCGAGTTGCCCGGCTACATGGACGATTACAACCATATCCGCGATCTGCGCCGGGCCATGCAGCAGTACGAGGCCTCCGTCATCGAGGCGCGGCTGCGCCACTTCCACGGCAACCGGATGCTGGTGGCCGAGAGTCTCAACATTCCCAAGCGCACCCTGGATCACAAGTGCCAGAAACTGGAGGTGAACTGATGAGCGTCATCGCCCTATTGCCTCTGCTGCTGGCCACCAGTGCGGCCGAGGCACCGCTGGACATGGCGCGCTGGCAGGCCTGCCGGCAGGAGCCCTCGCCGCTGGTGCGGCTCGCCTGCTACGACGCCATCGGCAATGGAGCGGTCAGTGCCACCGAAGGGGATTCCCCCAAATCGGCGGCCTGGCAGGCCATCTGGGCCCAGGAGCAGGCCCGCACGCCAGAGAGCGCCCCCTTCCTCCTGCAAAGCGATGAGGCGCGCGGCAGTGAAACCCTGACCCGTCCGGCGCTGCGTGGGGCGACGCTCTCCATCGGCTGCGTCGACAGCATCACCCATATCCGGCTGCGGCTGGATCAGCCCTGGAGCGGCGAGAAGGTGCAGGTCGCGCTGGATGGTCAGCCGAGTGCCGGCTCCCAGAGCTGGTTTATTCGGGATCAGGGTCTGTTGCTGGAATATGGCCGCGGTCTGCCCGCCATCGAAGAGCTCAAGCGCTGGCTGGGCCATCGCGAGCTGCAGGTGCGGGCCGACAACGGTGCCCTCTTGCGGGTCGATTTGAGCGGCCTGAAAGAGGCGCTGGCACCGCTGCGTCAGCAGTGCCGTTGGTAGGGGGGAAGATGAGCTATCAACACCCCTGGTGTGCACGCCTGCTCACCAGCCTGCCGGATGAACAGATCAGAGGCGCGGTGCTGGCCGATGAGCCGCGCTGGGACTATGTGGAGACCGAGCTGGTCAAGCTGGGCTCCCTCGCTCACAGCCAGGTCGATCTCAATGCGGTGGCCGAGGCCTGCCTCGGGTTGCTGGAGAGCCGTACCAAGGACATGCGGGTGCTGGCCCAGCTGCTGCGCTGCCTGCAGCACCCGGCCAAGGCGACCCCGCTGGGGGCGGCGATCAGCCTGCTGGAGGCCTGGATCCAGGCCTACTGGCTGTTGGCCTGGCCCGGCAATGCCAGCCAGAAACAGCGGCTGATGGTGCAAATCGTCAAGCGCTTCGAAGGGGCACTGCCGCGTATTTGCGAGAGCGCTTCGGCAGCCGAGCTGGCCCAGTTGCTGGCCCAGGCCGAGCAGCTGGAGCAGGTCTGGCTGGCGCAGTGTCCCGACAAGGGGGAACTGCTCGACCCGCTGGTGATGGGACTGAAGCGGGCCCAGCGCCAGCAGGTGGCACAGGCCGAGGCCAATGCCGCCGGGCAGCCCCAGAGCAGCGGCGCGGCGGCAGCGGGCAACCCGACAGCGGCTGGGCCGAGTGCCAGCGGCGCCATGCTGCTCAGCGGTGGTGGCGGCAGTGCCGGCATCGATGTCGACAGCTCCAACGATCGCGCCTGGCGCCAGACTCAGCTCAAGGTGGCGGAGCTCCTGATCGAGCGCCAGCCGGAGGCGGCAGTGGGCTATCGGCTGCGCCGTCATGCCGTCTGGGCCGGGATCACGGCGGTTCCCATGAGCGGGGCGGGCAATAAAACCCCGCTGGCGCCCATGTCGGCGGACATGGTGGATGAGTACCGCGCCGCCATGAACGCCCCTGATCAGGGGCTCTGGCAGCGCATCGAGCAGAGCCTGACCCTGGCGCCTTACTGGTTCGAGGGGCACAGGCTCTCGGCCGAGGTGGCCCAGAAACTCGGCTTTGGAGCTGTGGCCCAGGCGATCGCCGAGGAGCTCGGGACTTTTCTGCAGCGCCTGCCGGCCCTGCGGGAGCTCGCCTTCAGCGACGGCTCGCCGTTTCTCTCCCCCGAGTGCAGCCGCTGGCTGCAACCGGCCAAGGGCGGCAGTGCCGGCAGTGGCGAAACAGGGCTGGCCGAGGAGGTCGCCCAGCGCCATGGCGAGCAGGGGGTTGCGGCGGCGCTCGCCCTGCTCGATGAGCGGATTGCGCAGTTGAAAGAGCCAAGAGATCGTTTCCACGCCTTGCTGGTGCAGGCGGAGCTGTTGGCGCAGGAAGGCATGGAGGCGCTTGCGCGCCAGCACTATCAACACTTGTGGCAAGAGGCCAGTCGCCTCGGGTTGTCGCACTGGGAGCCCGGGCTGGTCAACCGCCTGGAGAGCCTGGCGGCGCCGTTGTCGAAATGAGTGCCGAAATGAGTCATTGAGTCGGAGTTGGATCACATTTTATGTTCAAAACCATTTTTACTTTTCTGCGGCAACAGCTGCCGAAATTGAAACCCTCCTGGCCCCTGCTCGGTGCTGTGCTCTGGGTGCTCGCCCTCATCCTGGTGTGGTGGCTGGGCCCTCGTCTCGAGCTGCGCGGCGCCAAGCCGTTCGAGCCGCTGTGGGGGCGGGTGGTGTTCACCCTGCTCTGGCTCTGGCTGCTGCTGGGGGTGGTCTCCTGGCGGGTGTGGCGCAAGATGCAGCAACTCAAGGCCGAGCGTCAGCACGAACAGGTGCTGGAGCAGGACCCGGTCAAGGGGCTCATCGACAGGCAGGCGCTGTTCCTCGATCGCTGGCTGCAGGCGTTGAATACCCATCTGGGTAAGGGGGCGCTCTACGCCATGCCCTGGTATCTGGTGCTGGGCCTGCCCGGCAGCGGCAAGAGCAGCCTCATTCACCGCGCCAACCCGGCCAACAAGCTTAACCCGAGACTCGATACCGAACTGCGCGACGTGGCGCAGGATCAGCTGGTGGATTGCTGGCTGGGGGAACAGGCGGTAATGCTGGATCCGGCCGGGGTACTGCTCTCCCAGAGCGAAGCCGAGCTGGATCCGCAGGCGCGCAAACATGAGCGGCTCTGGCTGCACCTGCTTGGCTGGCTCAATGAACACCGTCGTCGCCAGCCCCTCAACGGCCTGGTGCTGACCGTGGATCTGGCCTGGCTCTCCCACGCCAGCGTGGCCGAGCGCAAGGCCTATGCCCAGCTGATGCGCTCGCGCCTGCAGGAGGTGTCGGCCACCATGAATACCCGGTTGCCGCTCTATGTCACCTTCACCAAGCTCGATCTGCTGCGCGGCTTTGACGTGATCTACCAGCAGCTCGACAAGGAGGCCCGCGAGGCCGTGCTGGGGGTGACCTTCAAGCCGGGGGCCGACTGGCAGCAGGATCTGGCCCTGTTCTGGGATCAGTGGGTGGACAACCTCAACCAGAATCTGCCCGAGCTGATGCTGAGCCGGCTCGATGCTGCCCAGCGCAACGCGCTGTTCTCGTTCGTGCGCCAGCTGGCGGGCCTCAAGGATTACGTGACCAGCCTGCTGGCCGAGACCCTGGCCATCGAGGAGAGCAAGCCGCTGCTGGTGCGCGGGGTCTATGTCAGCTCCGTCTATCAGCAAGGGGTGCCGTTCGATGCGTTTGCCCAGGCAGCCTCCCGCCGCTACAACCTGCCAGATCCCATCCACTCGGCCCTGCGCGGGGAGTCCAACACCTATTTCGTGCGCCAGCTGTTCTCCTCCATCATCTTCCCGGAGGCCCATCTGGCCGGCGAGAACCGGCTGCACACCCTCTATCGCCGGCGCCGCATGGCCATCGGCCTCAGCTGCCTGTCGCTCTTCTCGGCCGCTCTCATCGGTGGCTGGCACTACTTCTACCGGGTCAACGAGGAGGCGGGCCGCAACGTACTGACCAAGGCTCAGGCTTTCATGGAGACCAACGAGGTGGCTGATGCCCACGCCTTCGGGGTGAGCCAGCTGCCGCGCCTCAACCTCATTCGCGAGGCGACCCTCTCCTTTGGTAACTACCGCGAGCGCATGCCGCTGGTGGCCGACCTCGGCCTCTACCAGGGGGACGAAATTGGTCCCTATGTGGAGGGTTCCTACCTGCAACTGCTGAGCCTGCGCTTCCTGCCGGCCCAGATGCAGGGGTTGCTTGAGGATCTCAACCAGGCGCCTGCGGGGAGCGAGGAGAAGCTTGCCATCCTGCGGGTGATGCGGATGCTGGACGATGCCTCCGGTCGCAACAAGGAGCTGGTGGCGCAGTACATGGCGAGCCGCTGGCAGAAGGCCTTCCCGGGGCAGGGGGCGGTACAGGAGCAGCTGATGGGGCACCTGGACTATGCCCTCGATCACACCAACTGGTATGGCGCCAGGGCCGAGCGGGATCAGGCCGCCATCACCGCCTTCGTGCCCTTCAAGGAGCCGGTCTACGGTGCCCAGCGCGAGCTCGGCAAGCTGCCCATGTATCAGCGGGTCTACCAGAACCTGGTGGTGAAGGCGAACGACGTGCTGCCGCCGGATCTCAACGTGCGTGACGAGGTGGGCCCCACCTTCGACACCGTGTTTGCCCTGCGCAGCGACAACGCCGGTCAGGTGCCGCGGCTGCTCACCTGGCCCGGTTTCAACGACTTCTTCCTCAAACAAGACAAGGCCCTCATCGATCTCACCGCGATGGATGCCTGGGTGCTGGGCCAGCGCAAGCTGAGCCAGTTGAGCGAGGCGGATCGCAAGGAGATCACCCGTCAGGTCAACGACCGTTACGTCACCGATTACGTCAACCAGTGGCAAAAACTGCTGACCAATCTGGATGTGCAAACCCTGGAGAGCCCTGAGCAGGCGCTGGACGTGCTTGCCGCCATCACCGGCAACGATCAGCCGTTCCAGCGGGTGCTGGCCTCGCTGGATGACAACACCCGCATTCGCAAGATCTCCGACGTGGAAGGGGACCCGGCTCAGGCCATCAGCGCCCGCATCGGTCGTCCCTTCATGGCTACCAACGCGGCGCTCAGTGGTCGCGGCGAGCAGGGGCCGCTCATCTCCGAGGTCAATCAGAAGCTGGTGGAGCTGCAGCACTACCTGGAGCTCATCGTCAACGCCACCGAGCCGGGTCAGTCCGCCTTGAAAGCGGTGCAGCTGCGCATGACCAACAAGTACGCCGATCCGGTGTTCGCCCTGCAGCAATATGCCCGCAGCCTGCCGGCCCCGCTCGATCGCTGGGTGGGTCAGCTCTCCGAGCAGAGCTCGCGGCTGGTGATCGACCTGGCCATGTCCTCCCTCAACCAGGAGTGGCAGGACAAGGTGCTGGCGCCCTTCAACAGCCAGCTGGCCGGCCGTTATCCGTTTGATCCGAGCTCGAACAAGGATGTGCCCCTCTCCGAGATGGAGCGCTTCTTTGCGCCGGGCGGGACGCTGGACAGCTTCTATCAGGTCAACCTCAAACCCATGGTGGAGAGCGGCCTGATGGAAGGGGAGTTCAGCTCGCCCATCCAGGCCGAGCTGGTCAAGCAGCTGGACCGTGCTGCCCGCATCCGTCAGATCTTCTTCAGCCAGCAGGGCAACCTGGAGGTGCAGTTCGCCCTCGAGCCCATCGAGCTCACCGCCAACAAGCGGCGCAGCGTGCTGAACCTGGATGGCCAGTTGCTGGAATATGCCCATGGCCGCCGTACCAAGATCCCGCTGGTGTGGCCCAACACCATGCGCGACGGGGCCGAGAGCAAGATCACCCTGGTGCCGGCCGCCCGCGAGCGTTCACCGCGCAGCGAAGGCTTCGTCGGCCCCTGGGCCATGTTCCGCCTGATGGACAAGGGGGAGCTGACCCAGGTCAATGACGCCACCTTCGATGTGCGCTTCCCGGTGGATCAGGGGGCCATGACCTATCGCGTCTACACCGACAGCGCGCAAAACCCCTTCACCGGCGGTCTGTTCAGCCAGTTCAGACTGCCCGAATCCCTCTATTGATCGCGTCGGGGGCACGCTGTGCCCCCTTCCTGCGTTGGAAGTCCATATGTCACAGAATCAACAAGGTCAGCAGGCCCTGAAAGTGGGGCGCGACCCCAGGATGTTGCCGGAGTACGAGGCGCTGCGGGCCGAGATCAACAAGCTCAGCCACGCTTCGCGCCCCGAGGTGGACTGGCAGCGGATCCATCAGCTCGCCAGCCTCATCTTCGAAAAACACGGGGTGGATCTGCAGACCGCCATCTACTTCACCCTGGCCCGTTCGCGCCTGCAGGGGCTGAGCGGTTTTACCGAAGGATGCGAGTTTCTCGCCAACCTCATCGTCACCCAGTGGGAGAGCTTCTGGCCGCCGGTCCATCAGGAGCGGGCCCGTATCGAGATGCTCGACTGGTTTATCGCCCGCATCAGCGACGTCATTCGCCAGTACCAGATCAGCCACGAGGACAAGCGGCTGATCTATCGCTGCGAGCGGGCGCTGCAGCTCATCAGCGAGAAGCTGCACAACGCGGATCTGAGCCGCATTCCCCGGGTCGAGAATCTGGTGCACTTCATCGAGGGGTATACCCACCTGTTCGATGAGACCGAGATCGTCATCGTCTCCGACGAGCCGGGCCTCAAGGAGGATCTGCAGATCCCGCCCATGGTGTTCTTCAAGTCCGACATGGAGAGTGATCATGGCGGCACGGTTTCGGCATCTGCCCCGCACCTGCCCCAGGGCAGCATTCTGGTGGGGCGCGAGAAGGGGCAGGTCAAGCCGACCGTGCTGAAGATTGAGCAGCACCGCCGGCAGCGTCCCGCCTGGTTCTGGTTTGGCTGCGGCCTACTCAGCTGCGCCCTGCCGGTGATGGGCTGGCTCGGCTGGCAGCAACACCAGCAGGAGAAAACCGTGGCGGCCCAGCGCCTGGTACAGCCGGCCGCCGAGCTGCCCCGAGCCCTCAGCTACGACGACATTCGCCAGGCACGCATCGTGCTGGGGGAGCAGACCCTGCAGAACATGGAGAGCGATCTGGTGGCCCGCTACCAGAACCAGTTGACCCGGCTCGAGCAGACGTCGCCGCTCTACTGGTATCGCTATGGTGAGGGACTGCGCAACTCGTTACAGATGCTCTATCCCGACTCGCTGGCGGTCAAGGCGCTGGACAAACAGTGGCAGACGCAGCTTGGCAGTCAGCAGGGGGGTGTCATCAGCGTGCCCACCTATCTGGATGCCCGCGCCGGGGTGGATGCCCTGCTTGATCAGCTGCTGGAGCTGGAGCGCCAGCGCAAGACGGTGACCATCTCCTACCTCAAATCCCAGCTCTACGAAGTGCAGAAGAACCTGATGCAGAACATCCCGTTCAGTCTGCGCCTGGATGAACTGGAGGCGAGAAAAGCCTCTCAGGAGCCCATCACGGCAGCGGAGCTCAAGAGCCTGGAAAATGATCTGAAAGCGCTCAACATCCGCCTCTATCAGCTGCAACAGGGCGCTTATGGTAGCTGAAAATGCTGTTGTGAGCAAAGAGTTGCGCAAAATGTGGTGAGTTTGACTGGCAAGGCAAGGTTTGCCGGAAAACTAGCTCTGTCTTGCGCAATGGATTGCAGCAGATTGGTCAGACTCAACGAGCTTGAATCGTAATTGACTGATTTTTAATGTGATTGTGGGCGACCATGCCATGGCATGGAGGCTGCTGGGTCGCCGCTTCAACTGTCTCTGCACCAGGCTGCGCTTGCACCATGGTTGCCCCACGGAGAATCCAGATGTGTCCTTCTATTGCATTGCTCGGTGACATCGGCACCGACCACGAGGGTTTCCACCCATCCCCCGTGATTGCCGCCAGCCCCGATGTGTTCCTCGATGGCAAGCCGGTGGCCCGCCAGGGTGATCCGCTGGCCCCCCACGACAAACCCAACAATCCACCCCATCCACGCAGTATCTCGGGCGGGGTCGGCTCTGTGCTGGTCAACGGCAAGCCCATCGCCGTGACCGGCACCGCAGTCGGCTGCGGCGGCGTGGTGATTGGTTCAGGCAGCGGACAGGCAGGTTAAGGAGCGCTTCATGGCAGACAGCACAGGATTACAATTTACCGTCAAGGTGGGGGCCCTGCCCGAGAGCACCTTCGTGGTGGCCGAGTTTGCGCTGGATGAAGGGCTCAACCGGCCGTTCAACCTGCGCCTGGAGCTGGCGAGTGCCCAGCCCGACATCGACTTTGGAGCCGTGCTGGACCAGCCGTGCGAGCTGTTGGTGTGGTACAACGGCGAGCTGCAGCGGCGGGTGTGCGGGGTGGTGAGTGACTTTGCGCAGGGTGACAGCGGTTTTCGCCGCACCCGCTATCAGCTCATGGTGCAGCCGGCCCTGTGGCGGCTGTCACTTCGCCAGAACTCCCGCATCTTCCAGGCGCAAAAGCCCGATGAAATCCTCAGCATTCTTCTGCAAGAGCACGGCATCACCGACTACGCCTTTGCCCTCAAGAACGAGCACGCCAAGCGGGAATATTGTGTTCAGTACCGGGAAACCGACCTCGATTTCGTGAACCGCCTCGCCGCCGAAGAGGGGATGTTCTACTTCCACGAGTTTGAAGCGGGCAAGCATCGCATCGTCTTTGCCGATGACGCAGCCGCCCTGACCGCTGGCCCCGAGCTCTTCTTCAACCTCGGCAACCGTTCCCTCGAGCAAGGCCCCTATGTGCGCCAGTTCCATTACCGGGAGGCGGTGCGCCCCTCGGATGTGGAGCTCAAAGACTACAGCTTCAAAACCCCGGCCTACGGCCTCTCCCACAAGAAACAGGGCGCAGAGCTCGAACACCAGCGCGATACCTACCAGCACTTCGACTATCCGGGTCGCTACAAGCAGGACGACAGTGGCAAGGCCTTTGCCCAGCACAGGCTCGATGCGCTGCGCAACGATGCGGTAGCCGGTAGTGGCAAGTCCAATAGCTCAGCCCTGCAGCCGGGGCAGACCTTCTCGCTCACCGAACACCCCAATGACAGCCTCAACACCGACTGGCAAATCGTACGCATCCAGCACACCGGCTTGCAGCCACAGGCGCTGGAAGAGGAGGGGGGCAGTGGCCCGACCGTCTACCACAACGAATTCGGGGTGGTGAAAGCGAGTACCACCTGGCGGGCACACATCGGCAGTCCCGAAGCCCCTCACAAGCCCATGGTGGATGGCCCGCAAATCGCCATGGTGGTGGGGCCCGAGGGGGAGGAGATTTATTGCGACGAGCACGGCCGGGTGAAGCTGCAGTTTCCGTGGGACCGCTACGGCAGTTCCAACGACCAGAGCTCCTGCTGGGTGCGGGTGAGCCAGGGCTGGGCCGGTGGCCAGTACGGCATGATGGCCATACCCCGTATCGGCCACGAGGTTATCGTGAGTTTCCTGGAAGGGGACCCGGATCAGCCCATCGTGACTGGTCGCACCTATCACGCCACCAACCGCCCGCCCTACGAGTTGCCGGCCAACAAGACCCGCACCGTGCTGCGTACCGAGACCCACCAGGGGGAGGGCTTCAACGAACTGCGCTTCGAAGACCAGGCGGGGCAGGAAGAGATTTACATCCACGGCCAGAAAGACCTGAACCTGTTGATAGAAAACGACGCCGCCTGGCATATCAAGCACGACGAGTACAGGGACATCGACAATGAGCGGGTGACTCGCATCAAGGCCAACGACCACCTGACGGTGGAGGGTGAGAAGCGCGACCAGATAAAAGCCGACTACTCGCTGACGGTGGATGCCAGTCTGCATCAGAAGCTGGGGCTGTCCCTGCTGGTTGAAGCCGGGCAGGAAGTGCATATCAAGGTGGGCGACAAGCTGGTGCTGGAGGCGGGTTCCGAGATCACCCTCAAGGGCGGCGGCAGCTTTGTGAAAGTGGACCCGAGCGGCATCAAGCTGGTGGGCCCCGCTATCAAACTCAATGCCGGCGGCAGCGCAGGTTCTGGCTCTGGCTGGGGTGGTAAGGCCCCCGTGGTGCCCAAGGGAGTAGAAGTTGTCAAGGCTCCCGAACTGGTTGAACTGGTCAAGGCCATCCCCACCGAGAAGGCGATGGAGGCGCTGCTCAAGGAGCAAGGGCCTGCGCAGACCTTTTTCGTGCCATCCCGCTAGGGGCCATAGTTCGTACGATTACGAGTGAAAAGAAAATAAGATGAAAACCCTATATCCAATGCAAGTGGGAGGCGGTGATGCTCCCAAAGAAGTTGCCTCACTTGAAGAGTTCATCGGCATGCTCAATGGTGAGCCGGGCGGCACTTTCCTGCTCGGCGGCAACCGTATTTGGCATGGCGGCATTCATTTAAGCGACAAGGGCGGTTGGCATCCAGGGGGGGCCGTACGAGCTATTGCTGATGGAGAGATAGTGGCCTACCGCATCGCGTCCGATCCCGTTGCCGTGACGTTGGAGCCGGAAAAGGGAAAGCCTGGTGAGCCAATTACTCTGCATACCTCCCCTTCATTTTGCTTGGTCCGGCATCGCTATGAGGCCACAGAAGAAGTTTCCGGACAGCAGCAGCCAAAGAGCAATACCCTTACCTTCTACTGCCTCTATATGCATATAGCCTGCAAAAACGCTTATCAGGGGGAGCCTGAACGTTATGTGCTGACAGGGAGTGGTGTCGCTATATACAAGGCTACTGCAAGTCTGCAGTTTCAGAAAGAGGATAAGCTCGGTACGGCTCGCAAGGGGGTTGACGTTACCTTGATTGGAGCACCATCGCAGCGGATGAATCTGAATAATGAGCCTTATTCTTACCAGCTAGTCAGATATGCGACTCCAAAGAGCGATGATCCGTCAGAGTTTTATGTAGCTTCACAGTTTATCAAGGAAGAACGCAAGATTGAGCCCAGCTGGATGATGGCCAAGCAAGATATTCCTTGTCTCTATCCTGTCAGTCGCAACAGCTATCTGCGTAAAAGTAAAGATCAGGGTGAAGCTGTAACAGCAGGATTGCCAAAAACGAGCAAAGTAGCACGAACCACAGCTCAGCCCGTCGTATTTTCCAATATGAAGGAGTATCTCGAGATTGAGGTCTGGGAGGTTACGCAAGGCAAACTTACCGATGGTAAAGGGAATGTTGTACCCAATGCCTCGAAAGGTGATCGTTATTGGATTGCCAAAGAGATGTTGGGTCAACCCAGCGATGCCATTCGGCATACCCCCATTGTTTACGACAAAGTGGAACTGCGACATACCAATCCCATCCCTGTCAAGGTCGGTGAGGTGGTTGGACATTGGGGAGAGCATGAGACTCCGAAACTGACGGCCAATGGTTTTGATCTCAATGAGGATCGTAAAGCAATCCATATGGAGATATTTGTCACAGAGAGTGACAAGGATGCTCTTGGTAAATGTATCAGCAATGAAGGGAAGTTGGCCAAGGGACAAGAGTATTTGCTGCTCAAAAATGGGGATCCGGTAGACACCTACAAGTTGACCAAGGAGAATAATAAAATCGGTTACAGCAAGGTGGGAGACTTTGGCCCGCTGGAGGCACCCAAACCGATAAATACTCAAGATATCGTGACCCATGGTGCCGACAAATTTGTGAAGGTGGCCGAAGATCAGTATGTGCTTATTAGTGGTGACACCCGTTTGGTGAGCCAACATGAATGGGCCAGCTTGGGTGTGACACTGGTTGATGGCGGCTCGGATCCCGACGGATTCCTGGACAAGGCTGACACTGACGGCAAGGAGGGGGGAGACTTTTTCAGTACCCTTTACGAAGAGCTGGTGACAGATCGGGATGGCGATGGCAGTATCAGTGCCGATGAAATCCAGGCGGCGATGGCTGAGAAAATGGTTGCAGAAAAAGTGCGAAAGCTGTTTATCAAGCACGAAAGTGAATGGGTAAAGCGCGATACGTGGCCAAGGCTCGAGCAAGAGCTAAAAAACATGCCCAATCTGTATAAATATGTACTGGAAGTGACCAATGACATGGCCTGGATAGAGCAGGCTGCTGAAGTAGTGGGTGATACCAAACCTTGGTTTATTCATCCGGCTGGAATGATGGGGCTGGTGGCTGATCCTGTCTCTGATGATGAAATGGATGAAAAATGGCTCATAGTTACCAAGGGGCAGCTTACATTTGACGCAGAAGGAAATGATGTTGAAAATAGTACTTTCTTCTCAAGAAGAATCCATTGGCCAGGTAATAGTGAGTCTGGTGTAACCATCGGTCGTGGATATGATATTGGAAGTCGCTCAAAAGAAGAAGTATACCGTGATTTATTTGGCTCAGGGGTTCCTGATAATATCGCCTCATTAATATCCGATGGTGCGGGAATAAAAGGGGGGGCTGCATCTAATTTTGTTTTGGCAAATAAAAACTCGACCTTAATAACTAGGAAGTCACAACATCGTTTATTTGAAAAAATATACCCTGATTATGTTCTCAGGGCAAAATCAAACTATGAGCGCTGGACTACAGCTCAAAGTATTAACGATGCTAATATCCCAAGTGTATCTATATCTGATAAAATCAATTGGGAAATCTTAGACGATAAGGTTAAAGATGTTATTGTTGATTTAGTTTATCAGGGTTTTACGAAAGGCCCCAAGCCCATGATCTATGGAATGTTAAATGATAGACAAAAATACGCCGATTACATCAAAAATAACCCCACCTTGAGCCAATATGAACCAGGGCGTAAAAGAGCTAAATATCTAACTGGAGAATAACTGTGAAAAGACTATCTTTTTTCCTATTTTTTATATCATTGAATGTGTTTTCAAGCACAGATAGTAATTGTGATATCTCTGCGCCAGCTACCAATCTTGCTGCTTGTTATGAAAGTAAATCAATACAAGCTGATACTGAGTTAAACAAAATATATAATAATTTAAAGTCTACATTGTCATCTAGTGGTTATGATAAACAATCTAAAGAAAAATACTGGAGTCAACTGGTTCAATCCCAAAGGAATTGGATTAAGCTCAGAGACGCTCAGTGTAACGCAAGGGGGGCTTTCTTTGAAGACAGTTCTATCGCTCAACAGATAGAAATTAAAAAATGCCTTATGAATGTGACAAATGAAAGAGTATTTTTCTTGAATAATGAGATTCAATTCATTCATGATTTACCTTGATAGGCAAGGCTGATGGCCAAGGAAGGCGCTGCATCAGCTTTGTGCCCATCAGATGGTTGTGTAGCATATTAGCTTTTTTACAAAACAGCATATTAGGCAAAAAATATAGAAGGAAGCAGCCTATCCAAATCGCTTCTTTTATTTGGTCGATATTTCTCCAGTAACAAATTCAGTCTAGGCATCCATCATGGGAAGACGTTGATCCAGTAAGTCCGTACGGTGGAAAAATCTGGGACACCCAGGATTTTTGACCCTGCTAGATACTCAACCATTTACTCAGCAGGAGATGAGTAAAAAGTGGTATGGACGGCTTTGTCGAGATTGGCGAGGTTTTGTTGAACAGCGTATTATCACTCTAGAGTAACTTAAATGAATAAATATTTGGCCTTGGTTTTTATTCTGTTGTCTTCTGTCTGCCGTGCTGAAGATATTGGCGTAGACTATCGATGCTTTGTTAGTCCCAATGGTAAAATTAAAATGCGAATGATGTGGGCCTCCACTGTAGGTTGGGTTGGAGGATATGTTCAATATGGGAAAAACAAAGTTAAAATAACTATAGTTCAAGTGAATTATGAAGAAGAGACGAATGATGAAGGTCGACCATATGCTGTTAATAGTGACTGGGTTGAAATAATTGATGGCAAGGTAAATGGACGGTATCACTTTGGTTACCAAGGTGCTAACTTTGACAATGTTTTTTATATAAATGCTAAAGGAAAGAAATTTGATTTTTCTCAGGCATTAGAAAATTATGAGGATTGTTTTTGATTGCGGTGGTTGTGAAATACTGAGGCACCTTATTCTTCGGGTGTACAGATCTAGTTATCACCTGACGGCGTTGTTGCCCAAATCAACCATCAAGTCATCACTTCCCCATCCCCGGGTGACAGCTACACTCGGGGCTTTCTGACTGGCAGGCCCATGATATTCAGTTTGTTTATGGTGCTTACATACGCTATGACTTCCTCCACTTGGCCGTTGTAGTTACGCAGACTAATTTTCCCCGCCAGCAACTGCTTGAACCGATATTACCTAATAGGCATTGATAATAGTGAGTGAAAATTTGTGAGGTCATAATGAGGAAGTATGATTTTTTCATTTTAAATTTAATTTTTCCCACTTTGTTTGTGAATGCAGCTGATCTTATTCAAGGGCCATATAGGATAAGTAATGATACAGCGAGCGTTAAAATTGAGAAAAATGATGACATAAACTGCCCATTATCTATAGTTATATATGATAAATCATCACATTATGAGTTGGATAAAATATGTGAGAACGGCGATTACCCGAATCTCAGGAGCGTTTTTTTCTTTACTCTGAAAGGTGTTAATCATATAGGAACTATAGTTTCATGGCATAATAAGCATCAGGCAGAAGGGATTGATGAGACAAATTTTGAAGTTAAGATTTATAAAAATAACGCTGGTGGAGAATATACTGTTGATAAGGCAAAGACTTTGGATCCAGTTTTAAGTGGCACAGAGGATGGGGCAGGTGATGGAACATATAAGTTTAACAATGCAATATCGGTAAAGAAGTATATGAAAGAAAGATATGGTTAAGAGTTTGGCAAGGTGCGATAGGCATCCAGTGAGAATATGGGGTGCACACCTTTTTCATAGCTGTTTAGCTGCATGTTAAAGAGTATTGCTGGCAGTGGATAAGCTGGTAGTAGCATGCACAAATATAGTTACCATATGACACTGGTCTCAAACCGGTGTCTTGCCTACACCACTCTAAGAGCACACCTTCTTCGGTACCAATTTCAGAGCCTTCTTGAGCATGCAATAAGGGGGCCTGTCCCTCCATCATTAGGCCCTGACAAGACCACTGTTTGTTGTAGTGTTCTAGGTAGTTGTCCAGACCTGTTTGCATCTGCTCCACCGGTTCGTCCGGGTAGTGCTGATCGAGCAGGCGACTTTGCTCGTCATTGAGCACAATCGTTTGTTCTTGGTGGTTTTTCTCGAGGCGCAACAAACGTCGTATCTGGAGTGCAGGTTGTGACGTTGCCATTACGCCACACACACCACCCGTACCGGCACTGATGCCTCCCTTGAGGCCCATTACAGACATTTTGCAGGCAACCATCAGGACGCAGGAATATAGGGTTATTTCTACTGGATTGAAATAGCTAAGATTGGATGTTTTCTGAAAGGAGATAATGGGGTGGCTGATGGGGCTCGAACCCACGACAACCGGAATCACAATCCGGGACTCTACCAACTGAGCTACAGCCACCACTGAAGATAACCATCAATGCCTGCATTGGGGAGATGCATATCATCAATGGCGCGCCCTGCAGGATTCGAACCTGCGACCCACGGCTTAGAAGGCCGTTGCTCTATCCGACTGAGCTAAGGGCGCATTGCCTCGACAAGCCTGGCGGCATGTCGAAAAACCTGGTCGGTGATAAAGGATTCGAACCTTTGACCCTCTGGTCCCAAACCAGATGCGCTACCGGGCTGCGCTAATCACCGAAAATCTCGTCTCCAGCATAGCGACAGCGGCTGTACTGGGCAACGGGCCGGCATCATACCCAAGCGGGAAAGCCAGCGTCAACGAATTTTTCCACCAATGAATTCAAATGCCTACTTATTGCCCTCCATGCGAGAGCCGCTAACACCCGTGGCAAAAAAATGCGACAATGCGCGGCAGTTGAACACATGGTGAGTGAAGAACGATGTCTGCCAAAATCATTGATGGAAAACAGGTTGCGCAAACGATTCGCAATCAGGTCGCAGCGCAAGTCCAACAGCGGTTGGCACAAGGAAAACGGGCGCCGGGCTTGGCGGTGATCTTGGTCGGGGTAGATCCTGCCTCTCAGGTCTATGTCGGCAGCAAGCGGCGTGCCTGTGAAGAGGTGGGCTTTATCTCCCGCTCTTACGATCTGGATGCGACGGCGAGCCAGGAAGAGTTGTTGGCACTAATCGATAAGCTGAATGAAGACGCAGACGTTGACGGTATTCTGGTGCAGCTCCCCTTGCCGGCTCACTGCGATACGACTCAGGTATTGGAGCGTATTCGCCCCGACAAGGATGTGGATGGTTTCCACCCCTACAACGTGGGTCGGCTGGCACAGCGAATTCCGGCACTGCGTCCCTGTACTCCCAAAGGTATCATGACCTTGATTGAAACGACCGGGGTCAAGACACACGGCTTGCATGCGGTGGTGGTCGGTGCGTCCAACATCGTTGGCCGGCCGATGACGCTGGAGCTGCTGCTGGCCGGTTGTACTACCACCACCTGTCACCGTTTCACCCAGGATCTGGAAGAGCAGGTTCGCCGTGCCGACCTGCTGGTGGTCGCCGTTGGCAAACCCAATTTCATCCCGGGTGAGTGGGTCAAGCCGGGGGCACTGGTGATCGATGTGGGTATCAACCGGTTGGCTGATGGATCTCTGGTTGGTGACGTGGAGTTCGAGACGGCCCGCAACCACGCATCCTTCATCACGCCCGTACCGGGTGGGGTGGGCCCCATGACGGTCGCCAGCCTGATGGAAAACACCCTGAGCGCCTGTCAGGACTATCACGACAACGCAAAATGATCTTTGCCTGACCCGCCAGGAGAATGCACTTCTCCTCTAGGATCGCAGCAATAAAAAAACCGGCAAGCCGCAAGGTTGCCGGTTTTTTTATTTATCCAGTTCGACTCTTACATGTTCTGTGCTTCGTTTGGCACAATGACAGAGGCATGATTGCCTTTCGGCCCCTGCTGCAGTTCGAAGTTGACTGCTTGACCTGCTTTCAACGTCTTGTAGCCTTCCATTTGTATCGTGGAGTAGTGGGCGAAAATATCTTCGCCACCTCCTTCCGGACAGATAAACCCAAATCCTTTTGCGTTGTTAAACCACTTGACTGTTCCGGTTGCCATACATCTACATCCTTTTATTGATTACCTTGAAGTCGTTGAGTAACCTGCGCCAGCCCTTTATAACTAGTAACATAGCCCATAGCAGACGGGCGCCGATTAGCAAGTAACCAATCTAGTCTAACTTTTGAGCGAGTCAAGGAGTTGTTAACAACTGATGTGATCTGGTTAACAAGTCTATTGACCAATCTTGTGTTAGGCGGTAGTAATCTAGAGGTACCAAAGCGCGACTATGAGCAAGCAGAAAGAACTCTTTGCTAATGAAGAGATTGCAGAGGCAGAGAAAACCAAGCTGCAACCGCCACCCATGTACAAGGTCGTCCTGAACAACGACGACTACACACCGATGGAGTTCGTGGTGGAGGTGCTGCAAAAGTTCTTTGGTATGGATTTGGACAAGGCCACTCAGGTGATGCTGAGCGTGCATTATAGTGGTAAGGGAGTCTGTGGCACATTCACCGCCGAGATTGCCGAAACCAAAGTGGTCCAGGTCAACACCTATGCACGTAACAACGAACATCCACTGCTCTGTACCATGGAAAAGGCTTGAATCTGATGACTTGATGGCGATGACGACACCACATTGTTGCTGTACTAGGGGAGGTGCCTATGTTGAATAAAGATCTAGAAAAGACGCTGAACGAGGCTTTTAAACTGGCCCGTGACGAGCGCCACGAATTCATGACCGTCGAGCACCTGTTGTTAGCCCTGCTGGATAACAGCTCAGCCAATGAGGCGCTGAGTTCTTGTGGTGCTGACGTGGAGCAGATGCGCAAAGAGATCAGCGCATTCATCAGTCAAACAACCCCGCTTATTCCCCGTGATGATGAAGACCGCGAGACCCAGCCCACACTGGGCTTCCAGCGGGTGCTGCAGCGCGCCGTGTTTCACGTTCAGTCCTCCGGCAACACCGAGGTCAGTGGAGCCAACGTGCTGGTTGCCATCTTCAGCGAGCAGGAGTCCCAGGCTGCTTACTTCCTGAAAAAGGCCGAGATCAGCCGGCTGGATGTGGTCAACTTCCTCTCCCATGGGGTACGTAAAGACAGCAAACCGGACAACAGCAGCAACAACGTCGAGTCTGACGATGAGGTCTCTGCTGCCCAGATTGAGAGCTTTGCCACCAACCTCAATCAGCTGGTACTGGAAGGGCGTATCGATCCGCTCATCGGGCGCGATCAGGAGCTCAACCGCACCATTCAGGTGCTCTGCCGCCGTCGCAAGAACAACCCCTTGCTGGTGGGCGAAGCGGGGGTGGGCAAGACAGCCATCGCTGAAGGGCTGGCCTACCGTATCGTCAAGGGTGATGTACCCGAGGTGATTGCGGGCAGTACCATCTACTCCCTGGATATGGGGTCGCTGCTGGCAGGGACCAAATATCGCGGTGACTTCGAGAAGCGCCTCAAGGTGCTGCTCAAGCAGATCGAGCGTCAGGAAGGGGCCATCCTCTTTATCGACGAGATCCACACCATCATTGGGGCAGGGGCTGCCTCCGGTGGTCAGCTGGATGCGGCCAACCTCATCAAGCCACTGCTCTCCAATGGCTTGCTGCGCTGCGTCGGCTCTACCACCTACCAGGAATACTCCCAGATCTTTGAAAAAGACCGCGCCCTGGCGCGTCGCTTCCAGAAGATCGACATCGTCGAGCCCAGCGTGGATGACACTACCCGCATCCTGATGGGCCTCAAGAGCCGCTATGAGGCGCACCACGGGGTACGTTACACCGTCAAGGCCATCCGTGCCGCGGTGGAGCTTTCCGCCAAGTACATCAATGACCGCCATCTGCCGGACAAGGCGATCGACGTGATCGATGAGGCCGGCGCGGGTCAACGCTTGCTGCCGGTGAGCAAGCGCAAGAAAGTGATCAATGTGCAGGAGATCGAAACCATCGTCGCCAAGATTGCCCGCATCCCGGAGAAATCAGTCTCCTCTTCCGACAAGGAAGTGCTGAAGAATCTGGAGCGCAATCTCAAGATGGTGGTCTTTGGCCAGGACAAGGCCATCGAGGTGCTGACAGACTCCATTCGCCTCTCCCGCTCGGGGCTAGGTAATGAGCGTCGCCCAGTGGGCTGCTTCCTGTTTGCCGGCCCGACCGGGGTAGGCAAGACCGAAGTCACCCAGCAGCTCGGCAAGGCGCTTGGCGTCGAGGTGCTGCGCTTTGATATGTCCGAGTACATGGAGCGCCACACCGTCTCTCGTCTGATCGGGGCGCCTCCCGGTTATGTGGGATTTGAGCAGGGGGGTCTGCTGACCGACTCTGTCCTCAAGCATCCGCACTCAGTGGTACTGCTGGACGAGATCGAAAAAGCGCATCCGGACGTGTTCAACCTGCTGCTGCAGGTGATGGACAACGGCACTCTGACTGACAACAACGGGCGCAAGGCGGATTTTCGCAACGTGATCCTGGTGATGACCACCAACGCAGGGGTACAGGAGACCCAGCGCAAGTCCATCGGCTTCCAGCAGCAGGATATGAGCCACGATGCCATGGCGGTGATCAACAAGACGTTCAGTCCGGAGTTTCGCAACCGGCTTGATCACATCATCTGGTTCAACCATCTGGACATGCAGATCATCCATCAGGTGGTCGACAAGTTCATCGTCGAGTTGCAGGTACAGCTGGATGCGAAAGGGGTATCCCTTGAAGTGTCCGAGGGTGTCCGCCACTGGTTGGCCGAGAAAGGGTATGACAGGGCCATGGGGGCAAGACCCATGGGACGGGTCATCCAGGAACACCTCAAGAAACCCCTGGCCAACGAGATCCTGTTCGGGGCGCTGGTCGATGGGGGGGTTGTGAAGGTTGAGTTGATAAACGACAGCCTCAGCTTTGACTATCAGGTCAATGTTGAAGCCGTTTCCCACTAAGCATTGAACAGTTGAAAGACCACAAAAAACCCCAACCGAAAGGTTGGGGTTTTTTGCTGAATTCCTGGCTTAGCGAGAGCGGAAAACAATACGTCCCTTGGAGAGATCGTACGGAGTCAGAGCTACCGTTACTTTGTCTCCAGTCAGGATACGGATGTAGTTTTTGCGCATCTTGCCGGAAATATGAGCGATAACCACGTGACCATTTTCCAGTTCCACACGGAACATGGTATTGGGCAGGGTTTCGAGAATAGTGCCCTGCATCTCAATACTGTCTTCTTTAGCCATTGAATCCTCTTGATAAGCCACAACAAAAATCCGCTGGATCATGCCGGATTTAAGGCTATGTGTAAAGTTTACTCGGGCTTGCTGTCGATATTTTTCCATTCTCCCTGTATCAGGCGCTCATGAGGCAGGTACTGGCTCTTGTAATTCATCTTGCGGCACTCCTCCACCAGGTAGCCCAGATACAGCCAGTTGCGGCCGGTACGCCTGGCCAGTTCCAACTGGCTCAGAATGGCAAAGGTACCGAGTGAGCGATCGGCATGGGCCGGGTCGAAGAAGGTGTACATGGCGCTGAGGGAATGGGGCAGCAGATCCGTAGTGGCGACCCCGATCAGCCGGTTATCCTTGCGCATTTCCAGATAGAGGGGCGGCATCCAGTCACAGTGCAGGAAGCCCTTGTACTGGGTGCGGCTGGGGGGATACATGCTGCCGTCATGGTGGCGTTCGCGAATGTAGCGCTCATAGAGCTGATAGTATTCGGGCTTGTCGTCGTAACTCAGCACCAGCTCGATATCCCGGTTGAGCTGGCGGATCCGCTTCTGGCTGCGGCTGGGCACGAAGCGTTCGCTGTGGATGCGCAGTGACTGGCAGGCATTGCAGGCCGGGCAGTGGGGGCGATAGATGTCGTTGCCACTGCGGCGGAAGCCGGCCGTCAGCAGGCGCTCGTAACCGCTGGCGTTGAGCAGGCTGTGATCCATCAATACCAGCAGCTGTTCCTGTTCATGACCCAGATAGCTGCATTGATGCTTGGGGGTCAGTCCTACCTTGAGGATCACTTCTTCGGTCATAGTGTCATGCTCCCCGCCTGCCAGCAGCCGGCCGCCAGTGGTTGCCGACTCAGCTGGGTCAGCGTCGTCAGGAATTTGCTTCTCGGCCACTCCTCTATTCCCATGGTGGCCAGAAAGTCGTTCTGCATCTGGCAATCGATCAGGGCCCCGTCATGCCGGGCAAAGTGCTGGCAGAGGGCTACCATGGCCAGCTTGGCGCCGTTGTCGATGCGACTGAACATGGACTCGCCACAGAACACCCGGCCGAGGGAGAGACCGTAGAGGCCGGCCTGCAGCTGACCATCCTGCCAGATCTCGATGGAGTGGGCATGGCCAAGGTGGTGCAGCTGTCGATAGGCGTCGATCATGGGTGTGCTTATCCAGGTTCCACTGGCACTGCGACGGGGGGCGGCGCAGGCCGCTATCACCTCATTAAAGGCGCGATCGATGGAAATATCGAATGGGGTACGGCGGATAAATTTGCGCAGGCTGCGGCCGATGTGCAGTTGCGTCGGCAGCACTACGCCTCTGGGATCGGGTGACCACCACAGCAGCGGCTGGTGGGGTTCGTTCCACGGGAAGATCCCCTTGTGGTAAGCTGCCAGCAAACGGGCGGGGGAGAGATCGCCACCGATCGCCAGCAGGCCGTTGGGTTCATCCAGGGCGTGCTCGGGGTCGGGAAACCAGCACAGCTCATCATCCAATTGGGTAAGATAGCGAGACATAAGGCAACGAGGTTCATAGATGAAGGCCATTATCCTGATAGTATCCAGCTTGTTCTGCTTTGTCACTGCGCCCGCCTGGGCCCAGGTCTACGAGCGCAATACCGCCAGGCCCGTGAATCAGGTGGTGTTTGGTCAGGTTGAAACGGTGCGCAACATCACCCAGCGTCAGATTCTGGAATCCGAGCGTTCAGGCTGGAAAACCCTGGGCGGCGCCGTGCTGGGTGGCCTGCTTGGCAACCAGTTCGGTGGCGGCCATGGTCGAGAAATCGCCACTGCCGTCGGGGCTCTGGCGGGCGCCGCTGCGGCGCAGCAGTATCAATCCGGCGGCACAGTGGTGGAGAACAAGCTGGTGGAACTGCTCATTCGCAACGAACAGAACGGACTGATCAACGTCATTCAGGATTACGATCCGGCCATGGTATTCATGAACGGTGACAAGGTGCGCATCCTCTATTTCGACGATGGCGTGCGGGTCGACAAGACCTACTGAGCAGGGCTGTGGCATGACGGGAGGTAACAGGAGGGGAACCCGACGTGTGCCCGGGGAGGGGCTGCGGTCGGGCGGTACTACACGACGAGCATCCGGGATGGTGCGATCAGGCCGCTGAGCCTTGAGATACTATCTTGTCACGACCGGTGTTCTTGGCCTGATAGAGCAGGCGATCCGCTTCGCTCAATGCCTCGTCCATGGAGACGCGCCCGACCTGGATCACCCCGAAACTGGCGCGAACGAACAGCGGCGTTTCCCGTGACAGCGGTTGCTGGCGCATCTGCTGGCGCAACCCTTCCAGCCGCTTGAGCAGCACGGGCACGGTGCAGTGAGGCACCATCAGGGCAAACTCCTCGCCGCCAAAGCGGGCGATCATGGCATCGGGGAAGAACTGGGTGAGCAGACGGGTGAGGTGACACAACAGCTGATCGCCGATGGCGTGACCCCAGTGATCGTTGACCTGCTTGAAGTGATCTACATCGAGCACGCACAGTGCAAGCGGCGTCTCCTGGCGCTGGTGTTCCTCGAACCATTTTTGACCCTCGTTGAACCAGTAGCGCCGGTTGTAGAGCCCGGTCAGGTAGTCACGATTGGCCGACTCCTGGATGCTGTTGAACTGTTCCAGCGCCTCCAGATTGTGGCTGACCCGGCACTGCAGCTCTTCCGGCTCGAACGGCTGGTTGAGGAAGTCGTTGGCACCCTGTTTGAGGTAGCGGGCGGAGAGGCCGCGTTTGTCCGACACCGAGATCCCGATGATGGCGAGCTGCTGCTTGCTGTAGCGCTCGCGCAACATACGTACCAGGCTGATCCCGTCAATTTCTGGCATATAGTAGTCGACCAGTACCAGCCGGATGGCCGGGTTCTGCTCGAGCTGGGCCAGTGCTTCACGGGCGTGGCTCGCCTCGTACACCTGCAGCAGTTGCTTGCGCAGCTGGGCCATGGTGCGGTGGCGGGAGGTACGGGAATCATCGACCACCAGCACTTCGATGCGCTGGTTGAGGTAGAGGCGATGGACCAGGCTGACGGCATACTGCAGGGAGTGACGTGAATCTTTCATCACATAATCGAGCACCCCGGCCTCAAGCCAGGCTTCTCGTTTCTCCTCGCTGATGTCGGCGGTGAGGATCACCACCGGCAGGCCGCGCTCCAGCAATACCTTGACCGCTTCTCCGCTGGGGGCATCCGGCAAGGTGAGATCCACCAGGGCAACCACATACTCTTCTCCCCGACAGTGTCGGGCCCCTTCCAGGGTTTCGAACGCATCGATTTCCAGCCCGGTTTGCTGGGCAATGGCCTGGATCAGCATGCGACGAATAGTCAGACTATCCTCGACAATCAATATTTTCTGTTTCATCCGGCTCCTTAAAGCAAAAAGGCATGCCTTGCGGCATGCCTTTTATATCCCTTGTGCTTATTGCGCGTCCAGATAACGCTCTGCATCGAGGGCGGCCATACAGCCAGTACCGGCGGAGGTGATGGCTTGACGGTAGGTGTGGTCAGCCACGTCACCGGCGGCAAAAACCCCTTCGATGCTGGTCTGGGTGGCAAAGCCGTCGAGGCCGCCACGCACCTTCAGATAGCCGTTCTGCATCTCCAGCTGGCCGTCGAAGATCTGGGTGTTGGGCTGGTGACCGATGGCGATGAAGACCCCCATCAGCGGCAGATCCTGGGTGGTATTGTTCTGGGTGTTGCGCAGGCGCACACCGGTCACCCCCATGTCGTCACCCAGCACTTCGTCCAGGGTCTGGTGGGTGTGCAGCACGATGTTGCCGCTGGCAACCTTGTCGTGCAGGCGCTTGATCAGGATCTTCTCGGCGCGGAACTCGTCGCGGCGATGGATCAGGTGCACCTTCTTGGCGATGTTGGCCAGATAGAGTGCCTCTTCCACGGCGGTGTTGCCGCCGCCGACCACGGCCACCTCCTGGTTGCGATAGAAGAAGCCGTCACAGGTGGCGCAGGCGGAGACGCCACGGCCCTTGAAGGCCTCTTCGGAAGGCAGGCCCAAGTACTTGGCGGAGGCGCCGGTCGCGATGATCAGCGCATCACAGGTGTATTCGCCGTTGTCTCCCTTGAGGCGGAACGGACGCTGGGTCAGCTCCACTTCATTGATGTGATCGAACAGGATGCGGGTATCGAACTTCTCCGCATGCTCTTTCATGCGCTCCATCAGGGCCGGACCGGTCAGACCCTCGGGGTCACCGGGCCAGTTCTCCACTTCGGTGGTGGTAGTCAGCTGACCGCCTTGCTGCATGCCGGTGATGAGCAGCGGATTGAGGTTGGCACGGGCGGCGTAGACAGCCGCGGTGTAACCAGCCGGGCCGGAGCCCAGGATCAGCAGTTTGCTATGAGTGACTTGGCTCATGATGTGATTTCCGAGACGTGATGAGTTTGCGCGATTGTAGGTAATTCGTGATATGGGGTCAAAGGCCAGTGCGTCGATTGCATCAATCGGCCTCAAGGCCCTTCATGAAGGGGAAGCGCTCTCTTGTCACGGGTTGTTTGCCACGGGTTGTCCCTGGCGGTCGTCATGGGCCCGGGCGAGCTGTACCTGGTGGCCCCACAGCCGACAACAAGGGGAGTGGTGCTTGAGCGCATTGATTGCCGGCACAAGTGAACCGGACCCCGCTCAGATGGAGACAAGCTCGCCAGGATTGACAGCTTCTGGCGCAATGGTGCCCGCCGTGGGTGGGACTATCCGGCTTCTATGGGGCTCACCAGGAGGCCCTGTTGTCAGCGAGGGTCGCTTCGGCGGTGCTGCTTGGGGGACGAGCCTGGGCTCTCTTGCCGAAGAAACGCCCTCGTTATGGCACGTCGGATGCAAACACGCTGGGGTGGTGAGGTGCATATCTATAGAAAGGAGGGAAACACGAGAGGGTGACTGCCGGCTTGGCGGCCTTGGCTGATCGTTGTGGTGACTCTGCCCGGGCGAAAAGTTCGGCAACACAGGACAAAATAGCAGCAGTGGCAGCGTGATAATCTGCATTGGCAAACTCATTGCCGCTTCCTGCGCCGCTTTGGGCGAAAACGGTATGGTTTCGTGCTGTTAGTTAACGTACACTGGCCAGAACCATGCCTAAGCGGTATTCATGGTTTTTTATTTCTTCAGGTACACCGATAATCATGCTATCCCTCGACTATCGATTGGTGTTTTGTGTTGCGTTCGTTTTCCGCAACATTTGCGCCTAGCATATTCAGGTATTGACAGGATTTGTGACCATAATTATAAAATGACTGGTGATTCTTACCAAAAAATAGCCAAAGGATGGAATAAATGATGGAAGCTAAGAGTCGGCTAAAGGATTTGGACAGGATTGACCGCAACATTCTGAATGAGCTGCAAAAGGATGGCAGAATTTCGAACGTTGAGTTGTCCAAACGTGTTGGCCTGAGTCCCACACCGTGTCTGGAACGGGTTCGTCGCCTTGAGCGACAAGGGTATATCGAAGGATATGCCGCCATTCTGAACCCTCATTATCTGGATGCGTCTCTGCTGGTATTCGTGGAAATCACCCTCAATCGCGGTGCCCCGGATGTATTTGAACAGTTCAACAAGGCTGTTCAGGTGCTCGAAGAGATCCAGGAGTGCCATCTGGTCTCCGGCGATTTCGACTATCTGCTCAAGACCCGAGTCAGCGACATGTCGGCCTACCGCCGCCTGCTGGGGGAAACCCTGCTGCGTCTGCCCGGTGTCAACGACACCCGCACCTACGTGGTGATGGAAGAGGTCAAACAGAGCAGTCGGCTGGTGATCAGCACCCGTTGAGTTGGGTTATGCTGTGGCTTGCCAGCCTTGCGACAAGTCACGACATTCAGAAACGAGCGGCCGGTCCGCTCGTTTCTTCTTATCGTGCCGGTTGTGAATACGGTCGGCACATCGGGCACTGGCTGACAACCGGTGGGCTTTTCAGTGATACTAGGCCCCCTTATCCCCCTGCATTACATGTTTTCAGAAAGGAGCCGGAGTTTGGCCGATAAAAAGCTGTTTACTCCTTTATCAGGTACACAACGGATCTTCGAAGCCGTCTTGATCGCCATCACCCTGATGGCTGCCTATCTCTTGCTTGCCCTGTTGTCCTACCACCCCGCCGATCCCGGTTGGTCCCAGACCTCCTGGCAAGGGGAGGTGAAGAACCTCGCCGGCAGCGCGGGGGCCTGGCTCGCCGATATCACCATGTTTACCTTCGGGGCTTTCTCCTACCTGGTGCCCCCCTTGGTCGTGCTGCTTGGCTGGAGCCTGTTTTGGCGCCCGAGCCGCTTGCTCGATGTGGACTACCTTACCCTGTCGGTGCGCATCGTCGGTTTCATCCTGACCGTGCTCGGCATGTCCGCCATCGCCAGCATGAACTTCAACGATCTGCAGAATTTCTCCGCCGGCGGCCTGGTGGGGGACGTCATCTCCTCCGCCGTGGTGCCGCTGTTTGGCGGCGTCGGGGCCAACCTGTTGCTGCTTTGCTTCGTGGCCACCGGCATCACCCTGTTTACCGGCTGGTCCTGGCTCACCATCGTCGAGCGGATCGGCGCCGCCTGCACCGGCTCGGTCAGCGCCGTTTATCACTTTCCTGCCACCCTGGGCCGCTGGCTCACCGGTGGCTGGCGCCAGCCCCGTTACGAGGGGCCGGATCCCCTGCTGGAAGGAGGCGTAGGTGCCATCGAGCTGGGTGACGACGAGGAGGATGAGCCGCACACCGGCTGGACCCGTCGTCCCAAGGAGAAGGTGGCCGCCAAGGGCCAGAAGGCCAAGTCCGAGGAGTGGCTGCCCGAGCTCGACGAGGATACCTTCCAGTTCGATCCGCAGTTTGACGACGACGATGATGACGCGCCTGCGCCGGTTACCCGCACCAAGCGGGCCGCCGCGGCCGCCGCCCGTCGTCAGCCCGCGCTGGTGACGGCCGATGACGAGGACGATGATCTCGACTTGCCCTGGGCTGAAGGGGATGAGGAGGCGCCGGCACCGGCTGCCCCAACTCCTGGCAAGCCCAAGCGCCGTCTGCAACCAGGGCTGCCCCCCTTGCCGAGCATCGAGCTGCTGGACCGTCCGCCCGCCAAGACCCAGATGATGAGCAAGGACGAGCTGGAGCGCATGGGCCGGCTGGTGGAGGCGAAACTCGCCGACTACAACGTGCAGGCCAAGGTGGTGGGCGTCTATCCGGGCCCCGTCATCACCCGCTTCGAGCTGGATCTGGCTCCCGGCATGAAGGCGAGCAAGATCACCAACCTCTCCCGCGACTTGGCCCGTTCTCTGTCGGCCAGCAGCGTGCGGGTGGTGGAGGTGATCCCGGGCAAGACTTATGTGGGGATCGAGCTGCCCAACCGGGTGCGTCAGACCGTCTACCTGCGCGAGACCCTTGACTGCGAGGCGTTCTCGGGCAGCCGCAACCCGCTCACCATGGGCCTGGGTCAGGACATCGCCGGCGAACCCGTGGTGGTGAACCTCGCCAAGATGCCCCACCTGCTGGTGGCCGGTACCACCGGCTCCGGTAAGTCGGTGGGGGTGAACACCATGATCATCTCCATGCTCTACAAGTCGACGCCGGACGATCTGCGCTTCATCATGATCGACCCCAAGATGCTGGAGCTGTCGGTCTACGAAGGGATCCCCCATCTGCTGACCGAGGTGGTGACCGACATGAAGGACGCCGCCAACGCCCTGCGCTGGTGCGTGGGCGAGATGGAGCGTCGCTACAAGCTGATGTCGGCGGTCGGGGTGCGCAACCTCAAGGGCTACAACGACAAGGTGCTGGCAGCCATCGAGGAGGGCGACCCTCTGCTGGATCCGCTGTGGCGTCCGGGCGACTCCATGGATCAGATGCCGCCTGAGCTGGAAAAACTGCCCCATATCGTGGTGGTGGTGGACGAGTTTGCCGACATGATGATGATCGTCGGCAAGAAGGTGGAGGAGCTCATCGCCCGTATCGCCCAGAAGGCGCGGGCGGCCGGTATTCACCTCATTCTCGCGACCCAGCGTCCGTCGGTGGATGTCATTACCGGTCTTATCAAGGCCAACATCCCGACCCGTATCTCGTTCCAGGTGTCGAGCAAGATCGACTCCCGTACCATCATCGACCAGGGCGGTGCAGAATCCCTGCTCGGCATGGGCGACATGCTCTACATGCCGGCCGGTACCTCCAACCCGACCCGGGTGCACGGTGCCTTCGTCGATGACCACGAGGTACACAAGGTGGTGGCGGACTGGAAACTACGCGGCGAGCCGAACTACATCGAGGAGATCCTCTCCGGTGAGTCGGGCGGCGAGGGCGGCAGCGGCGAATATGGCGGTGGTGACGACGAAGAGCTCGACCCCCTGTTCGACGAGGCGGTGGCCTTCGTGGTGGAGTCGCGCCGCGGTTCCACCTCCAGCGTGCAGCGCAAGTTCAAGATTGGTTACAACCGGGCGGCCCGTCTCATCGAGCAGATGGAAAACCAGGGCATCGTCAGCGCCCCGGGCGGCAATGGTCAGCGCGACGTGCTGGCCCCGCCGCCGGTGCGGGACTAAGGCTCACCCCTCTATCATCCTGGCCATGCCCTCTGCGGGCGTGGCCTTTTATCGAGATAGCCGTTATGAAAAGAGTGATGAAAAAACAACTGTTGATGGGCACAGTGCTGCTGGTGGCCAGCAGCCAGGCGTGGGCCGATGCGGCCAGCGATCTCAAGCAGAAACTGGCGGGGGTGAGCCTCTTCTCGGCCAAGTTTGCCCAGGTGGTCTATGACAGCAAGGGCAAGGAGCTGCAGCGTGCCGGCGGCACCCTGCTGGTGCAGCGTCCCAACCGTTTCAACTGGCATACCACCACGCCGGACGAGAGCCTGATCGTGGCCGATGGCAAGGATGTCTGGATCTACGATCCCTTCGTCGAGCAGGTGACGGCGCTCAAGCTCAAGGATGCGGTGCTCAACACCCCCTTCGTGCTGATCGCCGGCAACGACGATGCGCTCTGGAAGAACTACGACGTGACCCAGCAGGGGGACGTCTACACCGTCACCAGCCGCAGTCAGGATGAGCTGATCGCCTCCTTTCGCATCACCTTCGACCGCCAGAACAACATCAACCGCTTCGACGTGAAAGAGGCCCAGGGGCAGTGGAGCGAGTTCACCCTGAGCAACTTCAACCGCAAGCCGGCGCTCAAGGGCAACGAATTTGTCTTCAAGACGCCTGCGGGGGTCGCACTGGACGATCAGCGCTGATGCGCAAGCAGGCGCTGGCTTTATTGGCAGGCCGCCCGGCAACGGCGGCCTGCACCCTTCCTGACGGTCAATGCAGATGAGCAATTTATCGCTGGATTTCTCGTCGGACTTTCGTCCGCTGGCGGCCCGGATGCGGCCGCAAACCCTCGAGCAGTACATAGGTCAGCAACATATCCTCGGGCCCGACAAACCCCTGCGCAAGGCGATCCTGGCGGGTCACTGCCACTCCATGATCTTGTGGGGGCCACCCGGCACCGGCAAGACCACGCTGGCAGAACTGGTTGCCCACTACTGCCAGGCCGAGGTGGAGCGGCTCTCGGCGGTGACCTCCGGCATCAAGGAGATCCGCGCCGCCATCGACAAGGCCAAGGAGAACAGCTGGCGCGGGGTGCGCACCATCCTGTTTGTGGACGAGGTGCACCGCTTCAACAAGAGCCAGCAGGATGTGTTCCTGCCCCACATCGAAGACGGCACCATCACCTTCATCGGTGCCACCACCGAGAACCCCTCGTTCGAACTCAACAACGCGCTGCTCTCCCGGGCCCGGGTCTATCTGCTCAAACGGCTGGAAGAGCTGGATATCCTCGCCATGATCGATCAGGCGCTGCAGGACCCCCGTGGCCTCAATGACCCTAGCCTCGCCTTCGCCCCCGGGGTGAAGGAGGCGCTGGCGAAAGCCGTGGACGGGGATGGGCGCAAGTCCCTCAACTATCTGGAGCTGTTGGCCGACATGGCCGAAACCGACAGTGCCGGGGCGCGGGTGATCGACAGCAGCCTGCTCGCCGCCGTGGTGGGGGAGCACGTGGCGCGCTTCGACAAGGGGGGCGATCACTTCTACGACCTCATCTCGGCGGTACACAAGTCCATTCGCGGCTCGGCGCCGGATGCGGCGCTCTATTGGTATGCCCGCATGGTGAGCGCCGGTTGCGATCCGCTCTATATTGCGCGCCGGCTGCTGGCGATTGCCTCAGAGGATGTGGGCAACGCCGATCCCCGTGCCATGCAGGTGGCGCTCTCGGCCTGGGACTGTTTCCATCGCATCGGCCCGGCGGAAGGGGAGCGGGCCATCGCCCAAGCGATCGTCTACCTTGCCTGCGCCCCCAAGAGCAATGCGGTCTACACCGCCTGGAAGGCGGCGCTTCATGATGCCAAAAACCTGCCGGACTTCGAGGTGCCGCCGCACCTGCGCAACGCGCCGACCAGGCTGATGAGCGAGCTGGGCTACGGCGCCGAGTATCGCTATGCCCACGACGAGCCGGGCGCCTATGCCGCTGGCGAGCAGTACTTCCCGCCTGAGCTGGCTGGCAAGCAGTACTATCAGCCCACCGATCGCGGCCTTGAGAAGCAGATCGGCCAGAAGCTCGACTACCTGCACGAACTGGACAAGCAGAGCCCGCGTCAGCGGGAGAAATAACCGGTCGGGGCAGGGGAGTGGCCGTACCTCTGCCTGACCAATTCGGGCCGATTGCACGTTAATTGGTCAGCCGATTTGATCCAGGTCGTCATCCCCCGGAAAACAGGGCAAAACGGGCGCAATAGTCCCTGTTCGGGCGGGGGGGCGGTCTGATACACTGCCCCTCTGACCCCGCTTGTCTTGGCCTGGTGCCATCTTCTTGATTTCGAAGGCTTGCTCTTGTTGGCCCGATGCAAAAAGACGACAGGGGTGTGCCAACCGATGTTAACTTCCGGATCTGTTTCCCAGCCCGTCATGATGACTCAGGCCCAGATCCCATTTTAAAAAAGTAGGTAAACCATGCTGGATCCCAAATATCTGCGCAGCGACATCGACGATGCCGCCGCTCGTCTGGCGACACGTGGCTACGCTCTGGACGTAGCGGCTGTCAATGCTCTGGAAGAGAAACGCAAGGATCTGCAGTCCCGTACCCAGGAGCTGCAGGCCGAGCGCAACGCCCGCTCCAAATCCATCGGTGAGGCTGCCCGTCGCGGCGAAGATGTTACCCCGCTCAAGGCCATCGTTTCCAAGATCAACGAAGAGCTCGAGACCAGCAAGGTCGAGCTGGATGCCCTGCTGGCCGAGCTGAAGACCATCGCCGACGCCATCCCCAACCTGCCGAGCGACACCACTCCGGTCGGTCGTGACGAGAACGACAACGTAGAAGTGCGCCGCTGGGGTACCCCGCGCGAGTTCAGTTTCCAGGTGCGCGATCACATCGATCTGGGTGAAGCGGCCAAGGGCGTCGATTTCAAGAACGGCGTCAAGCTCTCCGGCTCCCGTTTCGTGGTGATGAAGGGCCAGATCGCCCGCCTGCACCGCGCTCTGGCCCAGTTCATGCTGGACCTGCACACCCTGCAACACGGTTACACCGAGTGCTACGTGCCCTACCTGGTCAACCCGGACAGCCTGTACGGCACCGGTCAGCTGCCCAAGTTCTCTCAGGATCTCTTCAATACCGGTATCGAAGGGGAAGGGGAAGAAGAGGGCAAGGTACGCAAGTTCTCCCTGATCCCGACCTCCGAAGTGCCGCTCACCAACATGGCCCGCGACGAGATCTTCGACGAGCAGGAACTGCCCATCAAGATGACCGCCCACAGCCCCTGCTTCCGCTCCGAAGCGGGCTCCTACGGCCGTGACACCCGCGGTCTCATCCGCATGCACCAGTTCGACAAGGTCGAGATGGTACAGCTGGTGCACCCGGAAAAATCCTGGGACGCGCTGGAAGAGATGGTGGGTCACGCCGAGAAGGTACTGCAACTGCTGGAGCTGCCGTATCGTGTGATGGCGCTCTCCACCGGTGACATGGGCTTCTGCGCTGCCAAGACCTACGATCTGGAAGTGTGGCTGCCGGCCCAGAACACCTATCGCGAGATCTCCTCCGTCTCCAACTGCACCGACTTCCAGGCACGCCGCATGCAGGCTCGCGTGCGCATCGATGGCAAGCCGCAGCTGCTGCACACCCTGAACGGCTCCGGCCTGGCGGTGGGTCGCACCCTGGTGGCGGTGCTGGAGAACTACCAGCAGGAAGATGGCCGCATCGCCATCCCGGCTGCGCTGCAATCCTACATGGGCGGCCTGACCCACATCGGGTAAGCGCTCATTGCAGACGACAACGCCATGGCATGCCATGGCGTTGTGCATTCTGGCGCCGGTCAACCGTTTTAATTGTGAATAAATCTGCGTTGCCGGCGTCTCTTTGAACATGTAACACAATTTTATCAAGCATTGCGCAATCGTTTTTGTTAGACTGCGCCGCAATTTCGCAGGACATCTTTTTCTATGGTCTGGATTGATTACGCCATCATCGGCATCGTCGGTTTCTCTGCTCTCATCAGCCTGGTGCGCGGCTTCGTCAAGGAGGCCATGTCTCTTGTCACCTGGTTCGTCGCCTTCTTCATCGCCAGCCATTTCTATCCCGATCTCGCCGTCTATTTCACCTCGTTCAGCGATCCCCTGGTGCGCAATGGCCTGGCCATCGCCGCCCTGTTCGTGGCGACCCTGATCCTGGGCAGCGTGGTCAACTACGTGGTGGGCCTGCTGGTAGACAAGACGGGGCTGTCCGGCACCGACCGGGTGCTCGGCATCTGTTTTGGCGCAATTCGCGGGGTACTGATCGTCAGTGCCCTGCTTTTCTTCATGGATACCTTCACCAGCCTCTCCCAGAGCGACTGGTGGGTGGCATCCAAGCTGGTGCCCGAGTTCAAGCCGGTGATCCAGTGGTTCTTCGGGTTCATGCTGAACTCATCGAGTTTTCTTAAACAGGTATAGTGACTTCGAGGTAGCAAAGACATGTGTGGTATTGTCGGTATAGTTGGCACCACCCCCGTCAATCAGGCCCTCTACGACGCCTTGACGGTGTTGCAGCACAGGGGACAGGATGCCGCCGGGATCGTGACCATTGACAGTGGAAACTTCCGGCAACGCAAGGCCAACGGCCTGGTGAAGGACGTGTTTGAAGTGCGTCACATGCAGCGCCTGAAAGGGCATATCGGCATAGGACATGTCAGATATCCCACCGCAGGCAGCTCCAGTGCCGCTGAAGCCCAGCCTTTTTACGTGAACTCCCCCTACGGCATGGTGCTGGCCCACAACGGCAACCTCACCAACGCCAAGGAGCTCAAGGAGCAGCAGTTCAAGGTGGCCCGCCGCCACATCAACACCACCTCGGATTCCGAAGTGCTGCTGAACGTGCTGGCCCACGAGCTGGATCGCTGCGACAAGATGGCCCTGCAACCGGAGGATATCTTCGCTGCGGTGCGCAAGGTGCATCAGCAGATCCGCGGCGCCTATGCGGTGGTCTCTCTGGTGATTGGCCACGGTCTCATCGGCTTTCGCGATCCCAACGGCATTCGCCCGCTGATCCTGGGTCGCCGGGTCGACGAGCAGGGGCAGGTGGAGTACATGCTCGCCTCCGAGAGCGTGGCGCTCGATGCCATCGGTTTCGAGACGGTGCGCGACATCGCCCCGGGCGAGGCCATCTACATCACCGAGCAGGGCCAGCTCTTCTCCGAGCAGTGTGCGGAGAACCCGCAGATGAGCTCCTGCATCTTCGAATATGTCTACTTCGCTCGCCCTGATTCGTGCATCGACAAGGTGTCGGTCTATGCCGCCCGCCTCAACATGGGTCGCAAGCTGGGTCAGAAGATCGCCCGCGAGTGGGAAGATCTCGACGTGGACGTGGTCATCCCCATCCCCGAGACCTCCTGCGACGTGGCGCTGGAAATCGCCCACACCCTGGATCTGCCGTACCGTCAGGGCTTCGTGAAGAACCGCTATATCGGCCGTACCTTCATCATGCCGGGCCAGACCCAGCGCAAGAAGTCGGTGCGTCGCAAGCTCAACGCCATCAGCTCCGAGTTCAAGGGCAAGAAGGTGTTGCTGGTGGATGACAGCATAGTGCGCGGCACCACCTCCGAGCAGATCATCCAGATGGCCCGTGAAGCGGGGGCTGCCAAGGTTTACTTCGCCTCGGCGGCACCGGAAATTCGTTTCCCCAACGTCTACGGCATCGACATGCCCACCGCCAACGAGCTGATCGCCCACGGCCGGGAAGTGGAAGAGGTGTGCAAGCTCATCGGCGCCGATGGCCTCATCTTCCAGGATCTGGAAGATCTGGAAGCGGCGGTGCGGGAGATCAACCCCGAGCTGCGTCACTTCGAGACCTCGGTGTTCAACGGCCACTACGTCACCTCCGACGTGGATCAATCCTACCTCGACCACCTCAATGCCATGCGCAGCGACGACAACAAGGCGGTGCGCGAGTGGCAGGAAGGCACCAGCAACCTGGAAATTTTTAACGAAGGCAGTTAAACGTTTTCCACGCTGAGGTGTTGCAACGAGATGGGGGCCAAGGCCCCCATTGTTGTTTCCGCTTGCCGAAAAGGGCCCTGTATCTGCTTGAAAAAGCAGCGTTTGTAGCCGCAGCTATGGGCAGTGGCGGCGGGATCCGCTAGCATGGGCCGCCGCCGTATCAACCCGACCAGACGAGAGTTCAGATGGATGACCTGCTAGCCCCCGTGCGCCAGTTTTTGCACTGCGAGACCCCGGATGCGTGGATCGAGATGGCGCGGGATCCCGCCCAGCTGCCGACCCTGCTCATCGATCACGCCAACTGCGAAAATAAGGCTGCGCTCACCGCCCACAGCCTGGTGCGCCGCTACTGCCTGCCCAAGGGCAAGCGCCATCTGCTGCCCAAGCTGGAGTTCTATCGGGAGCTGGACGCGATTCCGGAGAAGGCCGAGATCTTGGGCAAGCGGACCATGGGAGAGACCGATCGCACCGTGTTCGAGGAGCTCTCTCGCAATCCGCTGCTGTTTCCCATGGTGCGGCTCATTCAGGAGGAGCTGCACCACTTCGAGCAGGTGCTGGAGATCATGCAGGCCCGCGACATTCCCTACGGCCCGGTGACCGCCTCCCGCTATGCGCGCAACCTGATGCAGCACGTGCGCACCCACGAACCCGCCACCATAGTCGACAAGCTGATCATCGGCGCCTACATAGAGGCGCGCTCCTGCGAGCGTTTTGCCAAGCTGGCACCTCATCTGGACGAGGAGCTGGGTCGCTTCTACGTCTCCCTGCTGCGCTCAGAGGCGCGCCACTATCAGGATTATCTGGCGCTGGCCGAGCAATATGCGGGGGAGGACATCAGCGAGCGGGTGGCCTTCTTCGGCCAGCTGGAGGCGGAGCTGATCCGCTCGCCGGATCCGCAGTTCAGGTTCCATAGCGGTCTTCCTGTCAGATCTGACAGTTGTTGACGCGAAGGGGGCTGCCTACCATTGCAGCGTTCCTACTACGAGCGACGCATTTACTTTTGAGCGCAATTCCCGGCCCCTGAGCCGGGATTTTTTTGTCTCATTTTCGGGGCAGCGGAAAGGCGGGAAAGGGCCGGCGGCAGGCCGCCGGGCAGGGCTCAGCGGCGGTATTCGTTGTCGTAGTTCTGGATGAGGCGGCGGGTCACCTCGTGCTGGGGATCGGCGAACACCTTGAGGGTCTTGCCGCGCTCCACCACCCGCCCTTCGTGCATCACCAGCACCTCGTCGCTGATGTGGCTCACTACCCCCAGATCGTTGGCCACCAGCACATAGCTGAGCCCCATGGTCTCCTGCATCTCCAGCAGCAGGTTGATGATCTGGGAGCGCACCGAGATATCCAGGGTAGAGAGCGCCTCGTCGGCCACGACTATCTTGGGGTTGAGGATCAGCGCCCGCGCCAGCGCCACCCGCTGCTGCTGGCCGGCGGAGAGCATCTGCGGGTAGAAGAGGGCGTGATCCGCCAGCATGCCCACCATGCGCAGGGTCTGTATCACCTTGTCGCGGCGCTCCTCCTCGGTCATCTCGGTGTTGAGGCGCAGCGGCGTCTCCAGGATCTGGCCGACCCGGATCTTGCGATTGAGGGAGGAGTTGGGGTCCTGGAAGATCATCCGCAGCAGCTTGCAGCGGGTCTGATAGTCGCCGTGGATCATCGGCTGCCCCTCGATGGCGATCTCGCCACCGCTCGGCTCTATCATGCCCGCCAGAATGCGGGCCAGGGTGCTCTTGCCGGAGCCGGCCTCGCCGACGATGGCCAGGGTCTGGCCCACCTCGAGATCAAAGGAGAGCGGCTTGATGGCTTCCACCGCCCGGCGTCGAAACAGGCCGGTGCGGTTCTGATAGGTCTTGCACAGGCCTCGGACCTGCAGCAGAGAGGGTTCGATCACTGTCCTGACTCCTTGGTGACAGGGCTCGCTGTCACGCACTGATACGAAATTGACGTCACTTCTTGGGCTCTTCCATGTTCAGCGGGAAGTGGCAGCTGAACTGGTGCCCCTTGATCTTGCTCATCAGCGGTGTCTGCACGCACTGCTTCTGGGCGTAGGGGCAGCGGGGGCCGAGCCGGCAACCGATGGGCAGGTGCTGCAGCGGCGGAATGACGCCGGGCAGGGTCTCGAGGCGCGACTTGTGGCGCACCAGCTTGTCAAAGTCGGGGATCGACTTGAGCAGCGCATCGGTGTAGGGGTGGTGCGGGGTCTCCAGGATCTGCTCCCGGGTGCCCACCTCCACCATCTGGCCGCAATACATCACGTTGATGGTGTCGGTCAGGTTGGCGATGGCGGCTATGTCGTTGCTGATGATGAGGATGGTGGTGTTGCCCAGCTTGTTCATCTTGTCCAGCAGCCGCAGGATCTGCGAATGGGTGGTGGACTCCATGGCGCTGGTGGGCTCGTCCGCCACCAGCAGGCGCGGCTGGTTGGCAATCGCCATGGCGATCATCACCTTCTGGCACATGCCGTCCGACAGCTCGTGAGGGTAGGCCCGCATCACCTTGCGGTGATCCTTGACCCCAACCCGGTGCAGCAAGGCGATGGCCTTCTTCTTGCGCCACTGGAAGCGCTGCCAGAACTGCCCCTCGAACGAGTCGGTCGGGATCGCCTCTTCCAGCTGGGTGCCGATCTCCTCGGAGGGGTCGAGACAGCTGATGGGGTCCTGGAAGATCATGGCGATCTCGCGGCCCATGATGCGGCGCCGCTCGCGGGGCGCCATGGTCAGCAGGTCCATGTCGTTGAAGCGCATCCGGTCGGCGCGCACCGTCCAGTTGTCCTTCTGGATGCCGACGATCACCTTGGCCACCAGGCTCTTGCCGGAGCCGGATTCCCCCACCAGGCCGCGGATCTCCCCCTCGGCCAGGGTCAGGCTCACCTTGTCCACCGCCTTGACCTTGCCCTGCGGGGTGTCGATCTCGATGGTGAGGTTGCGTATGTCGAGCAGAGGCATTAGTCATTCCCCTCTTTGAGTGCTTCGCGAATGCCTTCGCCAACCAGCGATGGGTTGACCTGCACGCCGTACAGGAATTGGCGGGGGACAAGGGTGAGCATGCCTATCTTGGGCACAGAGCATTGCATCAGTCGTTCCCCTCTTTGAGTGCTTCGCGAATGCCTTCACCAACCAGGTTGGTGACCAGCACGCTGAACAGGATGGCCATGCCCGGCAGGGTCACGGTCCAGGGGGCGAGATAGATGAGATCGCTGGAGTCCGCCAGCATGGCGCCCCATTCCGGTTGCGGTGACTGGGCGCCGAGGCCGAGAAAGCCCACCGCCGAGATGTCGAGGATGGCCGCCGACAGGGTGCGGGTGGTTTGGGCCACCAGGGTCTCGACGATGTTCGGCAAAATGGCGAGGCGCATGATCCGCAAGGGGGGCGAGCCGTCGAGCCGGCTGGCGATGATGTACTCCTTCTGCATCTCGGTGTGGACCGCGTTGTAGGTGGCCCGGATGAAGGGAGGGATCAGCGCCAGGGTGATGGCGATCAGGGTGTTGAACAGACCCGGCCCCAGGATGGCGACCATGATGATGGCCAGCAGCAGGGAGGGGATGGAGAGCAGGGTATCGAGCAGGTGGTGCAGCACGCTCGACTTGAGCCCCTTGCTCATGCCGCCGAGGATGCCGATGGCGGTGCCCACCACCATGGCGATCACCACCACCAGCAGGGCGTTGCCAAAGGTGAGCCTGGCGCCCACCACCAGCCGGGAGAGGATGTCGCGGCCCAGATCGTCGGTGCCGAGGAAGTAGTCGATGTTGCCGCTGTTGGCCCAGGAGGGGGCCAGCAGCAGGCGGGAGCTGTGCTGCTCGTCGATGCCGTAGGGCACCACCAGCGGGCCGAGCAGGGTGATGAGCAGCAGGATCACGAAGCACCAGAGTCCTGCCATCGCCAGCGGATTGCGGCGATAGGAGGCCCAGGTCTGCTCCAGCGGCGAGAGGATCTTGAGCTCGGGGTAGAGGCTAGTCTTGTCTTGCATAGGATTCCTGGCTCCGGGTTATGCCATGAGCACGTTCAGTCTTGTTTTGCATAGAGTTCTTTGCGCCGCGCCGGGTAGATGATGGTGGTGAGCAGCTCGGTGCTGACGCTGATGAAGATGACGAAGCTGGCCACCACCAGGGTGGCACCGCGGATGGCGGCGTAGTCCTGCAGGGCGATGCTGTTGATGAGCCAGCGGCCGATGCCGTGCCACTCGAACACCACCTCGGTGATCATGGCGGAGGTGAGCACGCTGCCCAGCTGCAGGCCCAGCAGCGGCAGCACCGGCGGCAGGGCGTTCTTGAGGCCGTGGCGCCAGACGATCTGGCGGCGGGAGAGGCCGCGGCTGGCCGCTGCCTTGATGTAGTTCTGCTTCATCACGTCGATGAGGGAGCTGCGCACGTGGCGGATCACCTCGGTGGTGGGCACCACCGCCAGCACCAGCGAGGGCAGGATCAGGTGGCGCAGGGCGTCGTGCAGGGCGGCCTGGCGCCAGGGCTCGTGGCTCATCAAGACGTCGATGAGGGCGATGCCGGTGATGGAGGGCACGTCATAGAGCAGGCTGATCTGGCCGGAGGCGGGCAGCCAGCCCAGCTCCAGCGAGAAGAACATCACCACCAACAGTGCCAGCCAGAACACAGGCACCGCGTAACCGATGAGGCCGGCGGTCATGATGGTGAGATCGAGCGGCTTGCCCTGGGAGAGGGCCGCCAGGGTGCCGAGCGGAATGCCCACCAGCAGAGAGATGGCAAAGGCCGCCCCGCAGAGGATCAGGGTGGCGGGGAAGTAGTGACGGATCTCGTCCAGCACCGGCAGGCCGGAGACGCTGGAGAGCCCCAGATCCCCGTCCAGAATGCGACGCAGGAAGTCGGGGTAGCCGCTCCAGAAGCTGGCTTGCTGGCCGATGAGGCGCACGTCCAGCAGGTAGGCGACGAAGGTCAGCGCCAGCAGGGTGATGAGCAGCAGATTGATGCGACGCAGGATATAGAGAAACATGCTTACTCCCGATAGGCCTGGTTGAAGACGGAGCCGCCAAAGGGCATCAGGGAGAGCCCCTCGATGTCGCTGCGGCTGACCTGGGTACGCAGGGCATGGGCCAGCGGAATGAGCGGCATCTGTTCGTTGAGCAGGGTCTGGGCGTAATAGTAGTTGCGCAGCCGGAACGCCAGCTGGGGCGTGGTCACCGCGTCGTCCAGCAGCTGATCAAACGCCGGGCTGCACCAGCGGCTGTAGTTGTTGCCGCGCTCGACGGCGGCGCAGCTCAGCAGCTGGCGAAAGAAGTTGTCCGGGTCTGCGTTGTCGGCGATCCAGCCGCTGAGCAAGCTGTCGTACTGGCCCTGGGCGAGGCGGGCCTCGATGACCGGCCACTCCTGCTGCACGATTTTGAGCTTGATGCCTATCTTGGCCAGATCGCTTCGCATCAGCTGGGCGGTCTTGAGGGCATCCGGGTTGTAGGCGCGCGAGCCCGGCTGCACCAGCACCTGCATCTCGAAGCCCTGCGCCAGTCCCGCCTCCTTGAGCAGCTGACGTGCCCGCTTGAGATCCGGCTGGCGCATCGGCAGGGAGGGGTTGTAACCCCAGGAGAGCGGCGGCAGCAGGCTGTTGGCGGGCTGGCCCGTCTCGAAATAGACCGCCTGCAGCAGGTTGTCGATGTTGATGGCGCTGGCGATGGCCTGGCGCACCTGCACCTTGTTGAACGGTGCCTTGCGGGTGTTGAGGGCGAGGAAGGCGACGTTCATGCCGGACTGCACCGCCAGGCTGAGGTCGGGATCCTTGTCGATCACCGACAGCTGGCTGGCGGAGGGGGTACTCATCACGTCGCACTCGCCGGTCAGCAGCTTGGCCAGCCGCTTGGAGGATTTGGGGGTGATGTCGTAGATGAGCTGCTCAATCTTGGCCTCGCCGCCCCAGTAACCGGGGTGACGCAGGTAGCGCACGTATTCGTTGTGGCGATACTCCTTGAAGCTGAACGGCCCTGTGCCCACCGGGCGGCTGTCGATGAGCCCCGGGGTGCCGGCCTTTTGCAACTGCTCGGCATACTCGGCGGAGAGCACGATGGCGTAGTCGCTGGCCAGGGTGGCGAGGAAGGAGGCGTCCGGTCGGTTGAGCTCGAACACGACTTTATCGGCCCCCTTCCGGTAGACCCGCTTGATCAGCTGATCCAGCCCCAGACTGTAGAAGTAGGGGTACTCGCCGCCGGACACCTCGTGATAGGGGTGCAGCTTGTTGAGCAGCCGCTGCCAGGTGAACACCACGTCGTCGGCGTTGAGGGGGCGGGAGGGGTTGAACCAGGGCGTGTGGTGAAAGGTCACCCCCTGGCGCAGGGTCAGGGTATAGGAGAGGCCATCCTCGCTCACCTGCCAGCGGGTAGCGAGCCCGCCTTCGAGCGCCAGGGTGTTGGGGTTCACCTCCAGCAGGCGGTCATAGAGCGGGCGCGAGCTGGCATCCAGGGTCACCCCCGAGTTGGAGACCTGGGGATTGAAGGTCTGGGGCGAGCCTTCCGCACAATAGATGAGTCCCGTTCTGGACGCGTCATCCTGTTTGTGACAACCGGTGAGCAGCACCAGCACACCAAGCAGCAGGGGTTTGAGCATTCTCATTGTCGAACCATGTTTTTATACGAAGTTGCCGGCGATGGGGCCGGCAAGGGGTGGAAGCCGCTCTGGCACGGGCTGCCCGGGTTATTAATCCGCATCGTTGTCACTGTCCAGCAGCTGGTATTTGCGCAGCATGCCGCGGAACTGGTGATAGCTCAGGGCCAGCAGTTGGGCGGCTTTGCGCTGATTATACTGGGATTGCTGCAGTGCTTGCTTGAGTAAATTAATCTCGTAGCCCGCCACCGCCTGTTTGAGGTCCAGCGGCAGGGTGGCAGTGGCCGCAACGGGCGCCGGTTGCGCCTCGCTTGGCTGCGCCGCGGCGGTGTCGGTGCGAGCCAAGGGTCGCCAGGGGGAATCGAACGGGTTGAGCACCAGCTCGGCCAGCGGCAACTGGGGGTTGCCCTGGCGGTAGATGCTGCGCTCCACCACGTTTTTCAGCTCCCGCACGTTGCCGGGCCAGGGGTAGTCCAGCAGCAGCTGGGTCGCCTTGCGCGAGAAGCCGGCAAACAGCGGATAGCCGAGCTCCCGGGTCATGCCGTGGGCGAAGTGCTCCGCCAGCATCAGAATATCGTCGCGCCGCTCCCGCAGAGGGGGCAGGGTGATGACGTCGAAGGCGAGCCGGTCGAGCAGATCGTGGCGAAATTGCCCCTTGTCAGCCAGCGCCGGCAGATCCTCGTTGGTGGCGCACACCAGCCGCACATCCACCTTGAGCGCCTTGGCGCCACCCACCCGTTCGAACTCGCCGTACTCGATGACCCGCAGCAGTTTTTCCTGCACCCGGGCGCTGGTGGTGGCCAGCTCGTCAAGGAAGAGGGTGCCGCCATCGGCCCGCTCGAAGCGACCCTGGTGACGTTTGGCGGCGCCGGTGAAGGAGCCCGCCTCGTGGCCGAACAGCTCGGTCTCCAGCAGGCTCTCGCTCAGGGTGGCGCAGTTGACGGTGACAAAGCTTTGATCCCAGCGCGCCGAGAGATAATGTAGGCGGTGGGCGATCAGCTCCTTGCCGGTACCCCGTTCGCCGATGATCAGCACGGGCTTGCGCAGCGGCGCCAGGCGGGAGGCCTGCTCAATGATCTCGAGAAATGCGTTGGATTCCCCCAACAGGCTTTCCGTGGCCGTGGTCATAGTCATCCCCGTGAGTCGGTGAAAGCTGGTCAATCTTACCAAAAGTTGGTGATTCTAATCATTACTTGTGTGGTGCCTCTTGAAATGTGATCGAGCAGCCCCATATAAATCAACAAGTTAAATTCTGTTCCAGATTGGCACACAAGTTGCCATTGTCAATGGAGAAACAACGTATGCCAACCACAGGAGTACAATCATGAGTATTTTTTCCCGCCTGGCCGACATCATCAATTCCAACCTGACGGCCCTGCTCGACAAAGCAGAAGATCCCCAGAAGATGGTTCGCCTGATCATCCAGGAGATGGAAGACGAATTGGTGAAGGAGCGCTCCAACCTGGCCCGCTTCCTCGCCAACCAGAAAGAGATCGGCCGCCAGGTCGCCCGCCATCACGAGCGGGTCGCCGAGTGGCAGGGCAAGGCCGAGCTGGCCCTGAGCAAGGAGCGGGAAGATCTGGCCCGTGCCGCGCTCATCGAGAAGAAGAAGCAGGCCGAGCTGGCCGACTCCCTGTTGCGTGAGCAGCAGGCGGTGGACAGCGGCATCGAGAAGCTGGGGGAGGAGATCCGTCAGCTGGAAGCCAAGCTGGAAGATGCCCGTGCCCGCCAGAAGGCGATGGCCATTCGCACCGAAGCGGCCAGCAGCCGTCTCAACGTGCAGAGCCAGGTTGCCCGTGGCGACAGCCAGGCGGTGGTGAGCAAGTTCGAGCGCATGGAGCGCCGCATCGACGAGATGGAGGCCCGCGCCGATCTGGGGCAGTCCGACAAGGCGCTGGCCCAGCAGTTTGCCGAGCTGGAAGCCGACGATCAGATAAGCAAAGAGCTGGAAGCCATGCGCCAGAAGCTGGGCCAGAGCGACACCACGCCGAAACAGGGAGAGTAACAGATGGAAGATCTGCTGGGTGTGTTGATGGTTCCCATGGTGGTCTTCATGGTAGTGGTGGCCCCCATCTGGCTGGTGCTGCACTACCGCGCCAAGGGGCGTATTGGCGCCGGTCTTGCCGATGGCGAGCGTGAACAGCTGCAGGGTTTGCTGGTGCGTGCCGAGAAGATGCAGGAGCGGGTGGGCGCCCTGGAGTCGATTCTGGATGCGGAAGTCCCGGGCTGGAGGAACAAGGTATGACACAGTGGAGCAAAGAGGGGCGCAACCTCTATCGTGACCCCCAGCGCGGCAAGATAGCCGGGGTCTGTGCCGGCCTGGCAGAGTACTTCGGGGTGGAGACCTGGATCGTGCGGCTGCTGGCCATCAGCGGCCTCATCTTCGCCGGTTTCATCACCTTCACCGCCTACGTCGCCGCCTGGTTTCTGCTCGACAAGAAGCCGGTCACCCTTTACGCCCAGGAGGATGCCGACTTTGCCGAGGTGCGGATGAAGGCACGCAGCTGGCAGGCAGGCGTCACGCCTCATCAGGCCCTTGCCCGCATCGGCCAGGAGCTGGATGCGCTGGAGCCCAGGGTGCAGCGCATCGAGAAGCTGGTGACCTCCAAGGAGTTCACCCTGCAGCGGGAGTTTCGCAACTTGTAAGGCCTGAGCGGTACGATGGCCCCGCCGGCCTGGACTTGCCTCTGATGGCAGGGGAGGCGGGCGGGGATCATGACGAGGGGGGGCTGCCTGCCACCCGCTTCGCCAGGTTGGTATGGGAGAACAGAACAAGCCTTGATACTCAATAAACTGGAACAGCAATTCAATCGCCTGCAGCACAAGGCAAGCGACGTGGTGAACCGGGTACGGGATCGTCACATCCGGCTGGCGGTGACCGGCCTCTCTCGCAGCGGCAAGACCGCCTTCATCACGGCCCTGGTCAACCAGCTGGAACACGCGGCCATCGACGGCCGGCTGCCCCTGTGGGATGCCCTGCGCCAGGGGCGCATCCTCGGCGCTCGTCGGGTACCCCAGCAAAATGCTCACATACCCACCTTCCCCTACGAGCGCGGCCTCGACTCTCTGTTTGGCGATCCGCCGGCCTGGCCCGAGCCGACCCGCGGGGTGGCCGAGGTGCGCCTGGAAATCCGCTATCGCACCCGTCATCCGCTGCGCAAGCACCTGGGGGAGATCTCCACCCTCTACGTGGATCTGGTGGATTACCCCGGGGAGTGGCTGCTCGACCTGCCACTGCTTGAGATGAGCTACGAGCAGTGGAGCGAGCAGGTGCGCGAGCAGCTGCGCCGCCCCGAGCTGCAGGCCCTTGCCGCCGGCTGGCTGGCACCCGAGTGGCAGGCGGATCAGGGCTTCGAGGAGCGGCCGGTGGCCCAGCTCGCCGAGCGCTATACCGATTACCTGCACGCCTGCAAGCGGGAGCTGGGGCTGCACCTGATCCAGCCCGGCCGCTTCGTGCTGCCGGGGGAGTATGCCGGCGCCCCCATGCTGCAGTTCGTGCCCTGGGTGTGGGAGAAGCCTGCCGGCGAGCCCGCCGAGGGGACCCTCTACGTCACCCTCAAACAGCGCTTCGAGCAGTACAAGCAGCATCTGGTGCAGGGGTTTTATGAGCAGCACTTTGCCGGTTTCGATCGCCAGATCGTGCTGGTGGATTGCCTGCAGCCCCTCAACGCCGGGGCGGCCAGTTTTGGCGACATGCAGCAGGCCATCGCCCGCATTATGGAGAGCTTTGCCTACGGCAAGAGCAACTGGTGGCGGCGGCTCTTCTCACCGCGCATCGACAAGCTGCTGTTCGTGGCGAGCAAGGCCGATCACGTCACCCCGGAGCAGCATGGCTCTATGGTCTCCCTGCTGCAGCACCTGGTGCGCAGCGGCCGCGGCCAGGCCCGTTTTGAAGGGATTGCCACCGAGTGTCTGGCGCTGGCCGCCATCAAGGCGACCGAGGTGGGCAAGGGGGTGGCCGATGGCCGCGAGTTCCCCGCCATCCGTGGCACCAGCCTCTCGGGTGAGCCGCTCTTGCTGTTTCCGGGTGAGGTGCCATCCCATATCCCCCCTGCGCAGTGGTGGAACAATCAGGGCTTTGATTTTCAGGCTTTTCGCCCGCTGCCCATGAGCGCCCATCAGGCGCTGCCCCATATCCGGCTCGATGCGGCGCTGGAGTTTCTGCTCGGGGATCACCTCGAATAAGGGTGTGCGGCCGGGGTTGTTTCCGTCGCCGCACCCAGAAGACGGTTTTCAGGAGAAGCGATGAACGATCAGACAAAAGCGCAGCCGCCGCTGCAGGGCAAGGTGATCCTGGAGCCCACCTTGACGACAGCTGACGACCAGCGAGCGCCGGCACCCGCCCAGCGACTGGAGGAGGCGAGCTTCGAGCGCCTCGATGAGCTGGAAGAGCTCACCGAGGTGGAGAGTGCCCTCGTCATCAAGCCGCGCCGCCGTCATCGGCTGCTGGCCTGGGGGCTGGGAGCGGTCGGCCTGCTCTCTCTGGGCCAGTACGGCGCCTTTCTCTACGAGCAGTTTCTCACCACCCCGCTCTGGGGTGGTGCCTGGTTGGCGGCCTCGGCACTGGTGGCGGCGGGCACCGCCGGGGTGGTGGGGCGCGAGTGGCTGCGCCTGCGCACCCTCAAGCGGCGCCAGGATGTGCGCTCGCGGGCCGAGGATCTGCTGGCCCATCAGGGGGTCGGTCAGGGGCAGGGGTTTTGCGAAGGGCTGGCCGAGCGCAGCGGCGACAAGGGGCGCGAGGGATATCAAACCTGGCTGGCCCAGCTCGACGAGAGCCACAACGATCGGGAGGTGTTGACCCTCTACAGCCAGCTGGTGCTCGGTGAGCGCGACAAGCTGGCCCAGGCGCGGGTGGCCAAATGGTCGGGAGAGGCTGCCGTGCTGGTGGCCCTGAGCCCGCTCGCCACCGTCGACATGATGCTGATGCTGTGGCGCAACCTGCGGATGATCGAGGACATCGCCGACGTCTACGCCATCGAGCTCGGCTACTGGAGCCGCATTCGCCTCATCCGTCAGGTGTTTCGCAACATGCTCTACGCCGGCGCCACCGAGCTGGTGACCGAGGTGGGGATGGATTTGCTGGGGGCCGAGCTCACCGCCAAGCTCTCCGCCCGCGCCGCGCAAGGGGTGGGGGCCGGGCTGCTCACTGCCCGGCTCGGCCTGCGCACCATAGAGGCGTGCCGCCCGCTGCCCTGGTGTGCGGACGAGAAACCCAGGCTCGGTGAGCTGCGCAAGCGGCTGATCGGTCAGCTGGCGGGCTACCTCAACAAGGGGTGAGCACCAGGCCAGGGGCTCGATTGTGGTTGTCACAAATTATTTACAATTGTCCACGGCAGCCGACCCCTGGGTCGGCTGCTTTTTTGGGAGGCAAACCGTTACAGTGATCTCATCGCGCAATGGCGCCACACCGCCCGGATGGCGGGTTGCAACCCAGAGGATGGAGTCACCCATGGCAAGTCTCTACACCGCCCATCAGCCGGACGAAGCGGGCACGATCCACTACTCGGACGAGGAGCACTGCACCTGGCAGATCCTGATCGCACGCCAGTTGGCGGCGCTCGAAGGCAAGGCCTGTGACGAGTACCAGGCCGGGCTGGCGCGGCTCGACCTGCCCCGGGATCGGATCCCCCAACTGGCCCAGATCAACGCCGTGCTGCAACCGGCCACCGGCTGGTCGGTGGCGGCGGTGCCGGCGCTCATCTCCTTTGACCGCTTCTTTGCCCTGCTGGCCAACCGCCAGTTTCCGGTGGCCACCTTTATTCGCCGCCGGGACGAGCTCGATTACCTGCAGGAGCCCGACATCTTTCACGAGATCTTCGGCCATTGCGCCATGCTGACCAACCCCGCCTTCGCCCACTTCACCCATGTCTATGGCCAGCTCGGCCAGCGGGCCGGCAAGGAAGATCGGGTCTTTCTGGCGCGGCTCTACTGGTTCACGGTGGAGTTTGGCCTGCTGGCCACGGCGAAGGGGCTTCGCATCTACGGTGGCGGCATTCTCTCCTCCATCGGCGAGACCGCCTATGCCCTCGGCAGCCAACCTGTGCTGCAACCCTTTGATCCCATCGAGGTGCTGCGCACCCCGTATCGCATCGACATCATGCAGCCCACCTATTTCGTGCTGCCCGAGCTTGATGAGCTCTATCGTCTGGCGGAGCAGGACATCATGGCCATGGTGGCCGAGGCGCGCCGCATGGGGCTGCGTCCACCCCGTTTTGCACCGGCCGGCGGCAAGCAGGCGAGCTGAGCCGTCCGCCGGTGTTGATCACCCCTTTTCATCGATACACAAGGAGAGTCCCATGTCCGAACTGGCCAGCCAGCAGTGTGAAGCGTGCCGCGCCGATGCCCCCAAGGTGAGCGAGCAGGAGCTGAGCGAACTGATGCGCCTCATCCCCGACTGGCAGCCGCTGGTGGTAAAAGGTGAGCTGCAGCTGCGGCGCGAATTCACCTTCCGCAACTTCAAGGAGGCGCTCGCCTTCACCAACCGCCTGGGTGAGCTGGCGGAGGCGGAGTTTCATCATCCCGCCATTCTCACCGAATGGGGCAAGGTGACCGTCAGCTGGTGGACCCACAAAATTGGCGGATTACACCGCAACGACTTCATCATGGCGGCGCGTACGGATGAGCTGCTGAAGTGAAGACGCCCTCACTCACCGAGTGGGCGAGATGGTGACCGCCAGCTGGTGGACCCACAAGATAGGTGGCTTGCACCGCAACGACTTCATCATGGCGGCGCGCACGGATGAGCTGCTGAAGTGAAGAGGCCATCGTTCACCGACAAGTCGTTCAAATAAACGCCTGTAGATGACGCGGGCCTGCCCGGTGAAAACGGGGCGGGCCCGCATTTTTATGGGCTGGCGCTCGCACTGGCGGGATCGAGTCTGTATTATCCGGTCATTCATAGAGTTAGCTAGGAAGTGTGTCCCGAATGCGTCTTGAAGTCAGCTGTGAAGACCGCCTGGGCCTGACCCGGGAACTGCTCGACCGCCTGGTGGAGCACAACATCGATCTGCGCGGCATCGAAATCGATACCTCAGGCATCATCTATCTCAACTTTCCCGAGCTGGAGTTTCGTGATTTCCAGCACCTGATGCCGGAGATCCGCCGCATTCCCGGCGTCTATGACGTCAAGACCATCCCCTACATGCCCTCCGAGCGAGAGCACCACGAGATTGAGGCCCTGCTCAAGGCGCTGCCGGATCTGGTCTTCTCCCTCGATGCCAAGGGCAAGGTGACCCAGGCCAACCAGTCCGCCCTCACCACCCTGGCCCTGCCGGTGGAGGAGGTGCGCGGCGCGGCGCTCGGCTCCCTGGTCAAGGGCTTCTCCTTCAGCCGCTGGCTGGAGGCGAGCGAGATCCGCCCGCAGACCTGCAAGCTCAGCATCGGCGGCGAGGAGTATCTGGCGGATCTGATGCCGCTGTTCGTGGCCGAGGAGAAGGGCAAGCAGGCCCTGGCCGGCGCTGTGGTGGTGCTCAAGTCCGCCCGCCGGGTCGGCATGCACTTCAGCGCGCTGCACGCGGTGGAAGTGGGGGGCTTTGAGCACCTGCAGGCCGAGAGCCAGAAGATGAAACAGGTGCTGGCCCAGGCGAGCAAGCTGGCGATGCAGGATGCGCCGCTGCTCATCGTCGGCGAGACCGGCACCGGCAAGGAGCTGCTGGCCCGCGCCTGCCACGGTGCCAGCCTGCGCTCCAGTCACCCCTTCATGGCGCTCAACTGCGCGGCCATGCCGGACAACGTGGCCGAGAGCGAGCTGTTCGGCTACGCCCCCGGCGCCTTTGGCAACAACACCGAGGGCAAGCGCGGGGTACTGGAGCTGGCCAGCGGCGGCACCCTGATGCTGGACGAGATCGGCGACATGTCCCCCCATCTGCAGACCAAGTTTCTGCGGGTGCTGCAGGACGGCGTGTTCCGCCGGGTCGGCGACGAGCAGGAGGTGAAGGTCAACGTGCGCTTCATCTGCACCACCCAGAAACAGCTGCTGGATCTGGTGCACGAGGGCAAGTTCCGGGAAGACCTCTACTATCGCCTCAACGTGCTGAGTCTGGCGCTGCCGCCGCTGCGCGAGCGCAAGGCGGACATCATGGCGCTGGCCCAGCAGTTCGTCTCCCGCTTTGCCAGCGAACTGCAGCGCCCGCGCCCGCGCTTTACCCGCAACATGGCCGAGTACCTGACCGCCTATCGCTGGCCCGGCAACGTGCGCCAGCTGCGCAACTGCCTCTATCGTGCCATGACCTTGCTGGAAGGGGACGAGATCGGACCGGAGCACGTGGACTTGCCGGTGGCGGCCGATGCCATGCCGCTCATCGACGAGTGGTTCGAAGGGGGGCTGGACGAGGCGGTGAAACGCTTCGAGAGCCGGCTGCTGGAGCGGCTCTACCCGGCGTTCCCCTCCACCCGTCAGCTGGCCAAACGGCTGGGGGTGTCGCACACCGCCATCGCCAACAAACTGCGGGAATACGGGATCAGCAAGAAGTAACCCCATGAATGTAACTTATCGCAGGGCTCACGCCGGGGTGGGCCCTTTTCATTATTGTGACGCCAGCCCGGCCAACCCCTTGCTCTGCGGGCTGCGCCTTGTCATGCTGCTGACAAGTTCCATACTATCTCCTGCCGGCTCACCCCCTTCGGGTCTGTGCCCTGTGTGGTTGCTGAGGCGGGTGTAAGCGCAGGCATGATGCACACTTTTTCACTGTTCAGGATCCTGGTGTGGCTGGCGCCCCTGTTTTGCTCGCTGGCCCTCTCCGGCGAGTCGCCCCCGCTCACCGCGGCCGAGCTGCGGTCCGAGCAGGTACGCCAGACCGTGCTCGACATTCTCAGCTATACCCGCTGGCCGAGTGAACCGAGCGAGCTGCGCCTGTGCGTGGCGGCGCCGACGGAGTATGCCACCGCACTCTTTTCCATCAAGCAGCAGGCCAACGGCCGGCCGGTCAGCGTCCATCGCTACGAGATCGATGACGAGGCGATCGGCCCCCAGTGCGACGTGCTCTATCTGGGGGTGCTCTCCTCCGAGCGGCGCTTGCCGCTGTTCGAGCGGCTGCGTGGCTACCCCATCCTCAGCATCAGCGAATCCAGTTCGGAGTGCGTGGCCGACGCCGTCTTCTGCCTGCAGATCGGCAAGGAGCGGATCCGGTTCAGGGTCAATCTGGATGCCCTGGCCAGGAGCGGAGTGCGGGTCCATCCGGCGGTGCTCAAACTGGCCAAGGCCGATGAGGGGGGGGCATGATAGGTCTGTTCCGCCCCCCCTCCCAGCGCCTTACCTTGCGACAGAGTCTGGGACGCACCCATCTGGTGACGTCCCTGACCGCGGTCTGCATGGCCGGTCTGCTGCTGACCGGCATCGCCCTGCTGGCGCTGCGGCTCTATGCGGATCACAATCTGGAGCTGGTCGCCCGCGCCATCGGCTATACCAGCGAAGCGGCCGTGGTGTTCCACGACGAGGAGGCGGCCCGGGAGGCGCTGGAGGCCATCCTCACGCACGAAGACGTGGCGCAGGCCAGCATCTATCTGCCGAGCGGCCAGCTGCTGGCGAGCTGGAGCCGGGCCATGAGCACCCCCTGGTCCGGCCTTGAGCAGTATCTGGCGCGGATCATCCTGCCGGGGCCGGTGGATCAGCCCATGATGCGGGGGGGCATGGAGATCGCCCACATCCACCTGGTGGGGCACGGCCAGTATCTGTTGTTGTTCCTGCTGCAAACCCTGCTGGCCATGCTGCTCTGTCTGGTGCTCAGCACTCTGGGGGCCCTCTATGTGGCGCACCGGATGCAACACTCCCTCACGGCGCCGCTCAAGGAGCTGGCCCAGGTGGCCCACAGCGTGAGCCGCCAGCGGATCCTCGCCATGCGGGTGCCGGAGGCCAACATCGCCGAGCTGCACGAGCTGGGTCAGGATTTCAACTCCCTGCTCGACGAGCTGGAGGCCTGGCAGGCCCACCAACGGCGGGAGAATGCCAGCCTGCTGCACCAGGCCACCCACGATGCCTTGACCGGCTTGCCCAATCGCGCTCTGTTTGAGGCTCGTCTGGATCAGGCGGTCACCACGGGCCGGCTGCATGACGAGCGCTTCGCGCTGCTCTACCTCGATTGTGATCGCTTCAAGCAGATCAACGACACCCTGGGCCATGCCGCTGGGGATGACGTACTGATCGCGCTGGCCAGACGGGTACAACATCAGCTGCGGCCGATGGATCTGGTATGCCGTCTGGGGGGCGACGAGTTTGCCATCCTGCTTACCCCCCTCTCCCTGGTGGAGGAGGCGGAGGATGTGGTTGCCCGCATCCAGCAGGCCATGGCGGACCCCGTGGTACTGGGGGACGGCAGCCAGCTGGTGGCGGCCGTCAGCATCGGCGTCGCGCTGTATCCGGATCAGGGGCAGAGTGCCGCCGATCTGCTGCAGCAGGCGGACCATGCCATGTACCAAGCCAAACGGCTGCGTCGGGAGCTTGCACTCCATGATCAGCTGGAATTTGATGTCTCTGCTGAGGAAAAATAACAATGAAGATCCATGTCCTGATGAAAACCGGCTTGATCGGTCTGCTGCTGAGCGTGCTGATGGGTTGCCAGAGTGCTCCCCACGGCCTCACGGCAGAGCAGATCGCCGTACTCAAGGAGCAAGGCTTTCGCCTGACCGACGAGGGTTGGACTCTGGACTTCTCCAACCGTGTGCTGTTTGCCAACAACGCGGATGCCCTGACCCCCAAGACGCGCGTCGTGGTGGAAAAACTGGGGACGACTCTGCTGGAAGTGGGCTTGAACCGGGCGCGGATCGATGGTCATACCGACTCCAACGGGGCGGCGGACTATAACGATCAGCTCTCCTACAAGCGGGCACAGTCGGTGGCCGACGTGCTGGTTTCGGTCGGCATGCCGCAGGCCAACCTGGACATCCGGGGCCGTGGCGAGCGCGATCCGATAGCCGACAACAAGACGGCTGCCGGTCGGGCCGAGAACCGCCGCGTGGCGATTGTCATCAGCAATGAATGACACGGTTGTGTAGATACAAAAAGAGCGCCATCAGGCGCTCTTTTTTGTGGCTCGCCGTTATTGCTGCTTGAGCTTCTCGCGGTCGTGATGACTGCGCAGGCGGATGTTGATCATCTCCACCGTCAGCGAGAAGGCCATGGCGAAGTAGATGTAGCCCTTCGGAATGTGCAGGTCCATCCCCTCGGCCATCAGTGCAAAGCCCACCAGGGTGAGGAAGGAGAGGGCCAGCATCTTGATGGTGGGGTGGTTGTCGACGAAGTCGCCGATGGCCTTGGCGGCGAACATCATGATGAAGACGGCGATCATGATGGCCAGCACCATGACCGGCACGTGATCCGCCATGCCCACCGCCGTGATGACCGAGTCCAGGCTGAAGACGATGTCGAGGATGGCGATCTGGATCAGGGTGCTGATGAAGCCGGAGGCGGCCGTGCTCACGCTCTCGGGCTCGGCGGCCCCCTCCAGGGTGGCGTGGATCTCGTGGGCACTCTTGCCGATGAGGAACAGGCCCCCCAGCAACAGGATGAGATCGCGGCCCGAGATGGCCTCGCCCAGCACGGTGAACAGCGGCTCGGTGAGGCGCATCACCCAGGCCAAGGAGAGCAGCAGCAGGATGCGGGTGCCCATGGCAAGCGCCAGCCCCAGGATCCGCGCCTTCTGGCGCTGGGCTTCCGGCAGACGGCCGACCAGGATGGAGATGAAGATGATGTTGTCGATGCCGAGCACGATCTCGAGCAGGGTCAGGGTGGCGAGCGCGACCCAGGCAGAGGGGTCCAGAACCCATTCCAGCATGATGAAACCTTGGTTGAACTTTGGTTGAGGGTTGAAACCGCGCATTTTAGCAGGGGGTTATGGCTTGTCCCAGTGGCTGGAAAAGATAAAAATGGCGACCATCCAACGGGAGGGACATATGTTTCGTTTAGGACTCATCATCAATCCGGTCGCCGGCATCGGCGGCGCGGTCGGTCTCAAGGGCAGTGACGGCATGGTGGCCGAGGCGCTGGCCCGTGGCGCCGTGCCCAAGGCTTGCGAGCGGGCTCGTCAGGCGCTGCTGCCATTGTGTGAACTGGCGGAGCGCTTCGAGCTGCTGACGGTGGCGGGGGAGATGGGGGCCGGGCTTGCCGGCGAGCTCGGTCTGCCCTGTCGCATCGTCTACCAGCCCGCCACTGTGCCCACCACGGCGGCCGATACCCGCGCGGCGGCGCTGGCGCTGCGCGAGGCCGGCGTCGATCTGCTGCTGTTTGCCGGCGGTGACGGCACGGCGCGGGACATCTGTACGGCGGTGGGGGAGTCATGCCATGTGCTGGGCATTCCGGCCGGCTGCAAGATCCACTCCGGGGTGTACGGGGTGACCCCCGCCGCCAGCGGCCGGGTGGCGGCCAGGATGATCGCAGGCGAACTGCTGAGCCTGGTGGATGCCGAGGTGATGGACATCGACGAGGAGGCGTTTCGCGCCGGCAAGGTGCGCGCCCGCCACTATGGCCAGCTGCAGGTGCCCGGCGATCTGCGCTACGTGCAGGCGGTCAAGCAGGGGGGACGAGAGTCCGAAGAGCTGGTGCTGGCGGACATCGCCGCCGGTGTGGTCGAGCAGATGGAGCCCGATACCCTCTATCTGATGGGCTCCGGCAGCACGGTGGCGGCCTGCATGGCGGAGCTGGGTCTGGAAAATACCCTGCTCGGTGTGGATCTGGTGGAAAATGGCCAGCTTATCGGGCAGGATCTCTGCGCCGCCGAGATCCTGACCCGGATCCGCGGTCGTCGCTGCCGGCTGATCATCACCCTGATCGGCGGTCAGGGACATCTGTTCGGGCGCGGAAATCAGCAACTGAGTCCAGAGGTGATCCGGGCCGTCGGGCGGGACCAGATCCAGGTCCTGGCCACCAAAGCCAAGCTGGCAGCCCTCGCTGGCCGTCCGCTGCTGGTGGATACCGATGATCCGGCGCTGAACCGGTCGTTAAGTGGTTATCTGCGGATCACCACGGGATACAAGGATCAGGTCATCTACCCGGTGGCCAACCCGGAATAGGACATCAAGGATGCGGCTGGCCTGGCGCCAGAGAGCCGCGATCAACCGGATCGCGGTTCCACTCCCCCGAATTATTTTGCCGGCAATCCCGGAAAATGAGGCTGCGTTAAATGACGATTCATGAATTTGAGCACAAGTTGTTGGGACTGATAGACAGCATGGTGGCCACGGCGACCGATGACGAGCTGTTTGCCGGGGGCTACCTGCGCGGCCACATCTCGCTGGCGGTGGCGCGGGCCGAGCTGGAAGGCAAGACCCTGGTGCGGGATGTAAAGAGCTATGTGCTGCGCAGCCTGAACGAGGCCATTTTGCAGGGTGAACTCTCGGAAGAGGATGAGAAGCTGGTGCAGGCGATGTGGATTCGTTTGCAACAACAGGCAGAAGCTTGATCGGTTACACAGTTCAAACAGAAGTTTAAGTTTATTCTTCCCTGAGGTTAGTGAAAGGTTAATAATAAGTTTCGCCTTTTGTTTCAGGGATTAAACTATGGCTTCCTCCTCGCGTATTGCCAATAAACTGCCGCTCGAAATGCTCTATCACTGGGAGCGGCAGTCTCCTGACAGAGTCTATCTGCGTCAAACCATCAACCGAGAATACGTGGACTTCACCTGGGGCGAAGTGGCCGACGAGGCCCGCCGCATGGTGACGGCACTGCGTCAACTGGGGCTGGTGGCCGGCGACAAGGTGGCACTGCTTTCCAAGAACTGCGCCCAGTGGTTCATCGCCGATCTCGCCATGCAGATGGGGCAGTACGTGAGCGTGCCCATCTACCCCACCGCCAACGTCGACACCATCGAATACGTGCTGCGCCACAGCGAGGCCAAGGCCATTTTCGTCGGCAAGCTCGATGACTGGAAGAGCCAGGAGGCGGGGGTGCCTGCCGATCTGCTGCGCATCGCCTTTCCCTATGACACCATGCCGGCGGCCCACCAGTGGGACGAACTGCTGGATCGCCACGAGCCGATCCCGGACAGCCCGGTGCAGGCGCCGGACGCCCTGCTGAGCCTGGTCTACACCTCCGGCAGCACCGGCAAGCCGAAAGGGGCCATGCTGAGCGTCGAACGTTACGCCTGGTCGTGCGAGAAGCTGGTGGAGACCGTGGGTCTGACCCAGTCCGACCGCGGTTTCTCCTATCTGCCGCTCGCCCACATCACAGAGCGGGTCTACATCTACGGTGGCAGCCTCTACGGCGGCGCCACCATCGCCTTCCCCGAGTCCCTCGATACCTTCATCGAGGACGTCAAACGCTGCCGTCCCACCGTGTTCATCTCGGTGCCGCGGCTGTGGGCCATGTTCCGCATCAAGATCCTCGAGAAGCTGCCCCAGCAGAAGCTGGCGCTGCTGCTCAAGATCCCCTTCGTCTCGGGCCTCATCAAGCGCAAGCTGCAGAAGGGGCTGGGGCTGGATCAGGCGCGGGTGCTGGGCTGCGGCTCGGCCCCCGTGTCGCCGGCCCTGCTTGAGTGGTACCTGAGCATAGGCCTTCAGGTGACCGAAGCCTGGGGCATGACCGAAAACCACGCCTACTCGACCATCAACTACCCGTTCAGGGCCGACAAGATAGGCACTGTCGGCAAGGCGGGGATCGGAGTCAACATCAAGATCTCCGACGAGGGGGAGATCCTCTGTCGCTGCGAGGGCATGATGCTGGGCTACTACAAGGATCCCGAGCACAGCCGCGAGGCCATCGATGAAGAGGGCTGGCTGCACACCGGCGACATGGGCAAGCTGGATCGGGAGGGCTACCTCACCATCACCGGCCGCATGAAGGACGTGTTCAAGACCGCCAAGGGCAAGTATGTGGCGCCGGTGCCCATCGAGGGGCTGCTGGGCCAGGAGCCCATCATCGAGCAGCTGTGCGTGATCGGCTATGGCATGCCGCAGCCGGTGGCGCTGGTACAGCTGGCTGAACACGCCATGAAGGGGGATCGCAATCAGGTCAATGCCCAGCTGGAGGCGGCCCGCAACCGGGTCAACGAGCAGCTGGAGTCCCATGCCAAAATTCGCGGCATCCTGGTGGTGAAGAGCCCCTGGAACATCGAGAACGGGGTGCTGACGCCCACCATGAAGATCCGTCGCCACCTGCTGGAGCAGAAGTACGCAAACCTGGGGGACGCCTGGTCCTCCTCCCAGAGCATCGTCTGGGAGTCATGACAGGGGATCAGCTGATCACCACAAAGCAACAAGGGGAGCCATTGGCTCCCCTTGTTGTTTCAGGCTATGGCCGATCAGACCGCCTGATACTCCAGTTCGACCGAACCGAGCGCCTTGAGGGTGGCGCGGGCGGAGTCCTGCTGGCTGATCTGGCCATCCTTGCTCTCCAGCAGCACGGCGCGGCGGATGGTGGCGAGATCCTCGCCGCCCAGCACTGCATGGGCACAGGCCATCTGCATCGGTGGCAGGCTGGGGTTGAAGGCGGCATTCTCGGCGTAGCGGCCGCAGAAGATGCGCCCGTCGGCGAACTGCAGTGCCACTGCGGCATAACCCTGGCTGTAGGGGGCGTAGCTCTGGCGGGCGGCGGCCAGCGCGGCCTGCCACAGCGGATCCTCGCTCTCAAGCTGGAGCTCGTCGTGGGACTGCGGGCTCATCAGGGCGTCCGTGATGTCCAGATCCGCCGGGCCGAACGAGTGGGGCAGGAAGGATTGCAGCGCGCTCAAGTCGTCCGGCAGGGAGACCTTGAGGGTCTTGGCGGTGCTCAGCTCGTTCATGAACTGGCGGCAGTGACCGCAGGGGGTGTAGTTGACGGTGATCTCGGAGATGCCGGTCTCGCCGCCCAGCCAGGCGTTGGAGATGGCGGACTGCTCGGCATGCACCGAGTGGAACAGTCCCTGGCCGGCGAACTCCATGTTGGCGCCGAAATACCAGTTGCCGCTCAGGCCGCAGGCGATGGCACCGACGAAGAACTTGGAGATGGGGGCCACCGAGCAGGCGGCGGCCAGCGGCAGCAGGGCCAGGCGCAGGGCGCGATCGTCAAGACCGGTAGCGGCTTTCAGGGTCGCGACCTGATCGGCGGTGAAGCGGGCCTGGAAGTCATCGCCCAGCATGGGCAGCAGGGCTGCCTTGAGCGGAGCGGACAGGGTATCGAGTGGCTTGGCAAAACGGGGATGCATAGTGTGTCCTCAAAGGCCAATTGGGGGGCCATTGTAGGGAGCAAGCTCGGCTAAATGTGTGAGCGTGCTCACGCCCTGACGGGCAAACGGAGGGGGATGTTAATGGAAACGTTTGTCTTGTGCAAATTGTGCGGCAGGTCGCACATCGGCGGGCCCGCAGGCCCGCCGCAGCGGAAAAGGGTGCGCTTCAGCCCAACCAGTGGTAAATGGCAAACAGCAGGGGCGCCACGGCGGCGGTGAGGATGCCGCACACCACCATGGCCAGCGAGGCAAAGGCGCCCTGGGTGATGCCCTGCTCGGCGGAGGTGGCGGTGCCGATGGCGTGGGCGCAGGCCCCCATGGCCAGCCCCTGGGCTTCAGGGTCGGTGACCCGCATCAGCCTGAGCAGGGGGAAGCCTACCAGGGCGCCGACGATCCCGACTACCACCACCACGGCGGCGGCGATGGCAGGAATGCCGCCGAGGGACTGGCTGACGCTCATGGCGAGCGGGGTGGTGATGGATTTGGTGGCGAGCGAGGCCAGCAGTGCCGGATCGGCGCCCATGAAATGACCGACTGCCAGGGTAGTGCAGACCGAGATCAGGACCGAGCTCAGGGTGCAGATCAGGATGGGTTTGAGCCTGGCCTGGATCTGGCGGGCCTGCTGATAGAGGGGCAGCGCCAGCGCCACCACCGCCGGCTCCAGCAGCGCCGTGATGGGGCGGGTGCCGCTCTCGTACTGCTCTAGCGGCAGATCGAACCAGAGCAGCAGGCCGATGATGATGGCAGTGGGCACCAGCACCGGGTTGATGATGGGCCAGGGCAGCTTGCGATAGAGGGCCCGGGTGGCGAAGTAGAGCGCCAGGGTCAAGGGAATGGCCAGCCAGAAGATCATCTGTTCATCCTCTGGTAGAGGCGGCCGACGGTGCCGAGGATCAGCACGATCCCGAGCACGATGCAGAGCATGATGAGGCCGAAGGATTGGCGCAGCGGCTCCAGCCAGGCCACCAGCCCGACCGCCACCGGCACGAACAAGACCCCCATGTGGCGCAGCAGCAGGCCGGCGCCCTGCTCGACCCAGTGCAGTTTCACCAGCTGCAGGGAGAGCAGCACGAACAGCAGCAGCATGCCGATGATGCTGCCGGGAAAGGCGAACGGCAGGATGGCTGCCAGGGTTTTGCCCGCCAGCAGGCAGGCGACGATGACCAGAAAGTCACGAAGGTACAGCAAGGCACGTTGCGCGATCACAGGAGCCCCATCTTGGTAACGGTGAACTAAGTAATACGCCAGTCTACCAGAGAGACAGGGTCGCGGCATTAAAACAATAACAGCTGAAATCAGTTCGTTTGAGGCTGATTTCATTGAGGATTTTCAGATAGAACCCTTTTCGAACCACAAGGAGTCGCCATGACATCTCTCTTGTCCCGCCTGCGTCAGCTGGCGGACGACCACCATCTCCCCCCTTCGTTGCTGCAAACCCGCCAGTGGGAAGGCCCCCTGTGCCGGGTGCGGCTCGACAACACCGGCAGCAGCGAGACCCGGGTCGGGCACTGGACGCTGTTTGACGGCAAGCTCGGCCTCTCGCCCGCGAGCGCCATCTACGGCGAAGGCTTCCAGATGCTGGCCCAGACCATGGGCAGCTGGCACGCGCCGCAACCGGTCGGCCGCTGCCCCGATGCCGGCGTCTATCGCATCACCGACGATCAGGGCTATCATACGGTGCACAACCTGCTGCTGGTGGAGCATGACAAGGGCTGGCTACTGCTCGCCTTTGCCAGCTGCCAGCGCTTTGGCGGGGAGTTTCGGCTCTACCCCGATGGCCGGCTGCAGATCCTGATGAACGGCGAGGGGCGTGCGCTCCCGGCCGGCCAGTTCTGGCAGAGCGAGGCGCTGCTCTGTCTCGAGGGAAAAGATCGGGAGGCGCTGCTGGCCGAACTGGCGCAGCGGATCGAGGCCGAGCATGGCTCGCTGATCGGCCAGGTCGGGGAGCGTCCCAGCGGCTGGTGCTCCTGGTACCACTATTATGCGGACGTGAGCGCCGCCGACATTCGCGAGAACCTGCAGGTGCGTGCCGAGCGTTTCCCGGCCCTGCGCTACGTGCAGATTGACGACGGTTATCAGGCCAAAATGGGCGACTGGCTCACCCCGTCGGCCAAGTTCGAGCAGGGGGTGGCGTCCCTGGCCGCCGAGATCAAAGACGCTGGCTGCGAGCCGGCGCTCTGGGTGGCCCCCTTTATCGCCGAGCCCGGCTCCCAGGTGTTTCAGGATCACCCCGACTGGTTCGTGAAGGGGGAGGACGGGCTGCCGCTACCCTCCGAGCGGGTTACCTACGGCGGCTGGCGCTGTACCCCCTGGTACGTGCTGGATGGCACCCACCCCGAGGTGCAGGCTCACCTCGAGCGGGTGTTCTGCACCCTGCGCGAGCAGTGGGGCATCCACTACTTCAAGCTCGATGCCAACTTCTGGGGGGCCATCCACGGCGGTTGCTTCCACGACCCGGCTGCCACCCGGGTCGAGGCCTACCGGCGCGGCATGGCCGCCATCCTGCGCGGGGCGGGCGAGGGGGCCTTCCTGCTCGGTTGCAATGCGCCCATCTGGCCAAGCCTTGGTCTGGTGCACGGCATGCGGGTGAGCGATGACGTGGAGCGCCACGGCCAGCGCTATCGCCAGATCGCTCGTGAGGCCTTCTGCCGCGCCTGGCAGAACGACCGGCTGTGGGCCCTCGACCCCGACTGCATCTGCCTGCGGGATCTGCCGAGCCAGCAGGCGAGCCCTGCCGAGTACCGTTTCCATCTGGCGGCGCTGGTGGCAAGCGGCGGCATGATGCTGGCCGGGGACAGGCTGCAAGATCTCGACGAGGAACAGGCGGCGCAGCTGCGCAAGCTGCTCGAGCTCTGCGCGGCGCGGGCCCCTGGCGCCCGTTTCGAGTCGATGGACTTTGCCTGCGGCGAGGTGAGCCTACCCGAGGGCGGCACCCTGCTCTGCCTCTTCAACTGGGAGGCGCAGCCTCAGGAGTTCCTGTTGCCGGCAGGAGGCGAAGATTTCTGGGATGAGGGGGCCGTCGGCACTGCGCTCATCCTGCAGGGGGGCGAGGGGCGGGTGATCCGCTACCGCTGAGCAGGCTGGCAATCATGATTCAGGCTCCCACGGGAGCCTGAATCTATTGTGAAAGGAGCTGCTATAGCGGAGTCAGTAACGCCACTCGAAGCCGATGGCGTAGTTGGCGGCGCCATAGCCCGGGATCTCGTTGCTGGAGAGCAGGGCCTTGAAGGTGAGCTGCGCCGTGAGCGGAATGCCGAGCCCCATGCCGAGGGCCACCTCGTCGTTGGTGTTACCCATCATGTCGGCCCGGATCATCCGATAGAGCGACATGTCCTGGCTCATGTGCACATAGCTCTGGGAGGCGCGGTTGTAGAGCTGGCCGAATACCTCCAGCTGAAAACCGGCCTGGGGAGTGATGGCCAATGGCACGCCGACGAAGTTGTAGAGATCGGAGCGGTTGAAATAGCTATTGGTGATCTGGGGGGTGAAGTCGGTCTGCCGATAGAGGCGACTGAAGTTGCTCTCGATCAGCTCATAGGTCTGCTGCGGCAACTGCAGCAGGTAGTCGGGGATATCAAAGCGCACACCTGCCATGCTGGTCGATGGCAGCAGGGCGCAGATGAGCAAACCAAAACCGGATAATCCTGAACGCATCGGATGAGGCATCCCCAAGGGTCGATAGGCCAACCGGCCGTTAGTGCAATGTTAGCGCACAAATAATTGAAACATCAGGAGTCTTTGCTCCCCTTCCCATTATGTCGCGGGGCGGGGGAGCGTACAGTCATTTAACCGTGAGGCGGGTCACATCTCACAGATTTTCGAGGTAGTGATAGAGGCTCTTGAGGATGGCAAAGTTCCGATCGTTCCCCTGATTCTGCTCGGCCAGCGCCTCGAGGCGTGGCACATAGTCGGGCAGACGACGGCTGAAGTAGTCGCTGCAGTGCAGCCGCCAGCGCTTTTGCTCCGTTTCGCTCAAAGTGTGCGGCCAGTTGCGGGCGCGGTAGCGGAACAGCATCTCCGGCAGCCGTGGATCCGTGAAGGCAAACTCCCGCTCGCCCAGCAGGTCCGCCGGGGTGGCGCGCACCAGATCCATGGTGGACTTGTCGCCGTGACCAAAGAAGCCGGCGTAGAGCTGGGTATCCGGATCGCCGTCATTGTTGCCGGCAAACTCCTGATTGAATACTTCCACCAGTTTTTCCCGCACTTCGGGGTGGGCGCGCAGCAGATCCAGGCTCTTGCGGCACTGAGCCCGGTCGATGCCCAGCTGGTCCGCCCGCTCCGGCGTCAGGGTGGCGGCCGGCGCCAGCACCGGGCACTTGTTGATGTGCACCAGCTTCACCGGAATGCCGGCCAGATCCCCCAGCTCCTCTTTCTTGGTGTAGAGGCGCTCGCGGATTTCCTCGCTGGTGAGCTCGATGAGTGGGGTGGGATCGCGAGTCAGATCCACCATGATGACCGCGTTCTGGTTGCTGGGGTGCCATGCGAGCGGCGACACCCAGCTTGCGCACCCCTGCCAGGGGGAGAACATGCCGGAGACGTGTACCAGCGGCTTCATGGTCACCACGTCGATGAGGGCCTTCACCTTGCTCTTGTTGCGAAGATCAAAGAGATAATCGAACAGCTTGGGCTGGGCCTTTTTCACCAGCCTGGCCATCTCGATGGTGGCCAGTACGTCGGAGAGCGCATCGTGGGCGTTGGCGTGGGCCACGCCGTTGGCGACGGTGAGCTTCTCCAGCCGGAAACTCGGCTTGCCCTCTTCGTCAAACGCCCACTCGATCCCCTCCCGGCGCAGGGCATAGCAGGCGCGCAGCATGTCGAGGATATCCCAGCGGGAGTTGCCGTTTTGCCAGGCGTAGGCATAGGGGTCATAGAAGTTGCGATAAAGGGTGTAGCGGGTCACCTCGTCATCGAAGCGGATGCTGTTGTAGCCAAGTACGCAGGTGCCCGGGGTGGCGAACTGCTCGTGGATCTGACGGATGAAATCCGCCTCGCACAGGCCGTCCTTCATCGCTTTTTGCGGCGTGATGCCGGTGATGAGGCACGCCTCCGGCTCCGGCAGGTAATCCGCCGGCGGCTTGCAATAGATGACCAGCGGCTCGCCGATGAGGTTGAAATCGGCGTCGGTGCGAATGCCGGCAAACTGCGCCGGTCTGTCCTTGGCCGGGCTGATGCCGAAAGTCTCGTAATCGTGGAAATAGAAGGTAGGATTTGTCTGCTGGTTCATTTCGTGGTTCTGAATTGTGTCTATATGCTTGAAAAACAAGTCGTTATACGGAGTGTTATCTCAGATTGTCTCACTTTGTCCGATCTTGATTCAGTCCGTTTCAGACCAGTTTGGTACATATCTGTGTACACGTTAGGACGCGTTAATGTGTCAGTGAAAAATCAGATAACCAGTCACAGGAGAGTCATATGCCACTTACTGATACGAAGCTACGGGCCCTCTATGGTAAGCCCTACTTTGGCAAGACGGAATTGTCAGACCGTGATGGATTGTCAGCTCGGGTCACCGAGCGAGGCACCATCTCGTGGCAATATCGCTATCGCTGGCAAGGAAAAGCGGCGAGACTCAAAATTGGACGCTATCCCGACCTTAAACTCGCTGATGCCAGGGCGTTGATCCCTGCAATCCGTGGTGCACTTGAGCGTAATGAACATCCCAGAGTTTTCTGGGATAAGCTCCACCAGAAGCATGATGTCACACTTAAACAGTGCTGCGAGCATTTTCGTGAACACCATCTGCCCAAGCTGCGGCCTCGTACGGTCATGCTCTATGAGCATACCATGCAGCGCTATTTCGAACCTCTGTTTATTGGTATTCCGGTTGAACAGATCCCGTTTTCGAGCTGGCTGGAGTGGTTTGATAAGATTGGCAAGAAAAAGCCGAAAAACGCAGGGCATTTATTGCGCAGGTTAAAATCCATTCTTAGTTTTTGTATTCGGCGTAATCTCATTGGCGGCTCCCCGGTGCTGCAATTACGCACCGAAGATGTGGGCTCTCAACCTGAGAGAGGCACTCGTGTGTTGACCATGCGTGAACTCGCTCAGATTTGGATTGCATTTGAACAGAGCAGGGCCAGCCGCGGATTAAAATTGGCAGCCAAATTGGTGATCCTGCTTGGCTGTCGTAGCGGCGAGGCATTGGGTGCGCAGTGGAGTGAGTTCAATATGGAGGAGCAAATTTGGACGGTTCCCGCTGCTCGAGCCAAATGTGGTGCGCCAATACGTCGGCCTATTCCTACGAGAGTGATGATGTTGTTGCAAGAAACGGCAGCGAGATCTCGGCTAAAGGGCGGCTCTGTATGTCGCTCGCCAGTGAATCCGAAAAGGTCATTGAGCAGTGCATCTCTCATCCAGTTAGCAGAGCGTGTGCGAGATAAACTGGATCTGCCGTATTGGCGTATGCATGACATGTGTCGAACGTTGAGTACGCGACTATCGGAAGAGCGTGTTATGCCACAGGTAACCGAAAAAATGCTTGGCCACCGAATGGCTGGAGTGATGGCCATCTACAATCTGCATGACTGGATTGATGAGCAACGTGAGGCATATGAGTTATGGGATACAAAATTAATGGAAGCAGTAAAATCCTTGCAGGATATTTAAATATAATTGAACCATAAGATGGTGTGATTCATCATCTAAGATGAGTGCTTTTCCCTTGATATCCAGCTATTTATCGCTGCGACAGAATAAAAGCCCTTATTGATAGGTGGTGGGAATTTGTCTTCTTTAATCCATCTGTACAGCGTCGATCTGGATATGCCAAGTTTTTTTAATAGTGTTTTTGTTCTTATTAGTGCTGGTTCATTGTTGTTCATATAGCCTCCTATTTTTTAGGAGGTTAAACATGATTGGTATATGTGTCAATTTACCATATTTTTAGACGGCTTGCTTTTATGATATAGAAAAACAAGTCGTCATTTTCATACTGCTGAAATCAATTTAATAATTGTTTTTGTATATTATAAAAGCAATGAAAATGGCTATGGAACAATATGGCTTATGGTCATGACATGTAAATTTCAATAACAATTATGGCTCGTTTTAGCTCTCGATAGTTGGGTATAGAGTGTGTTCGTGTTGTTAAGTCAACGGGTGGCTCTATTCATTATTGGTAAAGTTGTAAAAGTGATTGGATAGGTTAGCCCCGAGGGGGTAATAAAGTGGGGGTTAAGCAGAGAGTTAATAAAATCTTTGTGTTTCATGGGATTGTGAATCCGTTCACAAATCATGACGTTTTTTTTAAAACATCATGTCACGCATTGCAAATTGGATTCGTTGGAGTGTTTTTTTCGGTTTCATATGGTTATACTAGTTCCGGAGAAACTATTGATGTCAAAGCTACTCCTTATGGCTGCAACCTTGGTTGCAAGCAATGCGGTGATGGCCACTACGGTTATTGATGTAAACGTAATGGTTCCTAAATCCATCGTTGATCAAGATGGTGCCGAAAAAGTGTTTAACACTATTCACCAGCGCGTAGCGGCTATGGACGAGTATTACACTAGTCAACGCACCGGCATCGTCAAAAATGGCAATCCTGAGAACCTGCATTTCGAGGTGAAGCAGATCCTCGTTATGAGCGATACCGTCCTGAACCCGACGTGTAAAACAGGCTACTCAGCCGCGGTTGTTCTGCTCAACGAAAAGGTTATCGGTGTTCGTAGCTCTTATGGCCCGAACTTCGGCATCATGGCGCCTCCGCTGTGGGACGGTGTATGCACCAACGAGCAGGACATTCAAGACCTGACCTTCGCTGCGCACAGCTCTGGTGCCGATATGTGGATCACCACCAAGGGCGGCCCAGATGGCAAGTTTGATGGGATGGCTACTTCCGGCGCTGATTTAATGGTGAGTCGTTATGACACCACCCCTGATACCTACGCACATGAAGCATTCCACCTGTTCGGCGCAGAAGATCTTTACAACCGTAAAGGTGCAGAAGGATTCTGCGACCAAGGGGGCATCTGGGCTGGTCGTCTGATGTGTGGTTACGGTAACCTGACCAAGAACAACATGTTCGGTGGCAGTCCTTCCGCCATTGACAAAGGGGATATTTACTCGTATGGCCCAAGCGAGAGATATTTGCTCCAAAACTTCTACAACAGCCCTGACAGCCCTGATGCCGCTCGCCTGTTGACGATGCCTGATGGCAACCTCCGTGCTTACTACGGATGGACAAAAGGCACAGGTGCAGGCGTCATGCCGAGTGCAGACGTCATGCCGAGTGCAGACGTTGCTGACCGCACTTTCACCATGAAAGTAGACGGCACTGCCCTGACCAATGCGAAGCCGTACATCGATGTTACCATCACTGCCTCTGGCACTGATGCTGCCGGTAAGCGTCTCTCTGTAGAGCTGTATAGCGAGTCTGGCAGCGCGGTTGTGGGCCAGCACTACAACGATGGTATCTCGCAACTGGTGCGCTTTGACCCGACTACAGGCCAAACAGCACTCGATGCGGCAGGCAATCTGTAGTGGTCTAATCATCCCGGACACCATTTTAGGTGGTACAGTCGCCACCCAGACCTGAGGTGTTCAATGACAAGATTACGTCGCTCATTTACTGCCGAGTTCAAGCTGGAAGCCGCATCCCTGGTGCTCGACCAGGGATATTCTGTCCCCGAAGCCAGCCGTTCACTGGATGTCGGTGAAACCGTGCTTCGCCGCTGGGTTCAGCAGCTTCAATCCGAACGAACTGGCACAACCCCGATCAGCAAGGCGCTGACCCCGGAACAGCAAAAAATCCAGGAGCTGGAAGCCCGTATCAACCGGCTCGAGCGCGAAAAGGACATTCTAAAAAAGGCTACTGCTCTCTTGATGGCGGACGAATTCACACGTACGCGCTGATAGACCGATTAAGGGAGCAAGCCCCCATCACCCTGGTCTGCTGCGCTTTTGATGTTCCCACGTCCTGTTTTTACGACTATCAGGCTCGCAAACGGGTGATTAACCGTGAGCGGATGCAACAACGCAGCGAGTTGCGCCGTTTGTTCAAAGCGAGCCGGGACTCGGCTGGCAGCCGCGCCTTGATGTCGATGATGCAAGAGTTGGGACATCAGATTGGTCGATTCAAAGTGCGCAGT
>NZ_JBFOCQ010000007.1:0-15737 GCF_040907805.1 Aeromonas sp. s3 | reverse complement strand
AAAAATGATTTAGATGGGTCGTTAGCTCAGTCGGTAGAGCAGTTGACTTTTAATCAATTGGTCGCTGGTTCGAATCCAGCACGACCCACCATCATTTCAGAATCCCAGGTCGTTTAGCTCAGCTGGGAGAGCACCTCCCTTACAAGGAGGGGGTCACTGGTTCGATCCCAGTAACGACCACCAGATTGAAAAAGCCCGCAGCAATGCGGGCTTTTTTTATGGCTGTTCGGCATCAGGTTCTCAGCCGCTCGAGCTGGTTGGCCAGCGCCGTCGCGGCCTGTTCCAGCTGCTCGCTCAGGCGGTGGCTGGCATTGGCCTCCTGCCCCAGAGTAGTGGCGGCATCGCCGATCCGCATCAGGTTCTGGTTGATGGTGTCGCTGACGGCGCTCTGCTGCTCGGCCGCCGTGGCCACCTGGCTGATGTGGTCGTGGATCTGCTGGATCTGGGTGACCACCTGGTTGAGGGCTTCAAACGCCTGCTCCGTCCCTTCTACCGTGCTGGCCGAACGGGCGATGCCGGTACTCATCAACTGCTGGCTGCTGCTGACTTCGGTCTGCAGGCTGCCGATGAGCTGACCTATCTCGTCGGTGGACTCCCGGGTCTTGTTGGCCAGGGCCCGTACTTCATCTGCCACCACGGCAAAACCGCGCCCCATGTCGCCGGCCCGCGCCGCCTCGATGGCCGCATTGAGCGCCAGCAGGTTGGTCTGCTCGGCGATGGCCCTGATCACGTCGAGAATGCGGCTGATATTGGTGCTGCGCTGGGCGACCTGAGCGACCGCCTTGTCGGCCTGATGCATGTCCTCGACCAGGGTGTGGATTTCGTTGCGGGCCCGGCTCAGGGTCTGCTGGGCCGTGCTTATGTGGTGGGTCGCCGTCTCAGACTCCTGAGCTGCCTGCTCCGCATAACCCGCCACACTGACCGCCGTGGTGCTCATCTGATGCATGGCGCTGACCACGCTCTCCAGCTCCAGGCTCTGTTCATCCAGGCTGCTGCGCATGGTATCGGCCGTCTGCTTCATGCCACTGGCCTGCTGGTGCACTTGCTGGCCGATCTGCTTGCTGCCCTGCACCATGCCGCGCAGCTTGCCGAGGAAGGCGTTGAGGTGGCCACCCAGTTCGATCAGCTCCTGGTGGGTGTCTATCTTCATCTGCTGGGTCAGGTCTCCCTCGTGACTGGCGAGGTGAGACACATGGCGACTGATGAGGGAGAGGGGGGCCGTGATGCTCTGGATGAACCAGATGAGCAACGCCAGCGCCAGCAGAGTGACGACGACGATGGCGATCAACTGCTGCTGCTGGGTGGCCTGCAGCAGATCACCCAGCTGATTGCTGATGGTGTTGGCCTGGCTGAGGGCCCGCGCCTTGGGCACCTTGATCATCAGCCACCACTGGCTGTCGGCGGCATCGATCCTGACCGGTTGCTGCAGGATGAAGTCGCTCTCCGTGCTCTGTGCCTGGCCGGTAGGGGCAGTGAGGCCGGCTTCCGTCAACGGCCGTCCCAGCTTGTCGGCGTGGCGGTTGCTGCCGACGATGAGCCCCATCTTGCTGACCAGGGTGACCTCGGCCTGGTTGTCGTAAAGACTCTTGCCGAGGCTCTCGGCCAGTTGCTGGAAGATGGGGAGGTTCATGTCGACGCCGGTGATGCCGACAAATTTGCCTGCCTTCAGGATGGGCACCGTCAGGCTGGTCATCAGCATCTGGTTGCCCGGGCTGATTTCGTAGAGATAGGGCTCCATCAGGCAGGGGCGCAGAGTGTCGCGGCCGCACAGGTACCACTCGCTGTTGCGAATGCCGAACTCGTTGACTGAGGTGTCGTATTTGGCGGCACTGCTGGCGGCATCCACCGGCTGCTGGCTGATCTGGCCCCCCTGATCCCGGGTAAAGTAAATCTCCAGGCTGCCCTTGCTGGCGACGGAGTGGGAGGCGCCGGCCATCCAGCTGGTATCCTGACCGTCATACCCGTCGGGTTCAAACTGGGCGTAGATGGAGCTGATGCCGCCAGCCTGCTGCAGACGGCTGCGAAGCAGCATCTCGACCTGGGGGCGGCTCAGCAGCCCGTCAGGCTGCGCCATGCTGCCCTCCAGTTGAGCTGCCATGCCCAGCGGCACCTGATAGGACTGTTGCAGCAGAGCGGCTATCTGTACCGCATAGCGCTCGGCTTGAAATTGCAGGGTACGGGATACCTCCTGCTCCAGCGCCTGGCGGGTCTGGCTCACTATGTCGTTGCGCAGGGAGTTCAGCGAGGAGGATTGCATCAGGGTCATGGCGAGGCCGCTGGCGATAAACAGACCCATGGTGAGCAGCAGCAGCTTGGTCTTGAGTGAACGTTGTTTCATCCGACTACTCCTTTGGCAAGAATGACAACGAATGAGATGAGTATATTCGGACACTTGCACGGCACCTGATTTGTTGATGGGTTTGTGCACGGCTTCTGGTTATAATTTTTGCCTTTCCAAGCGTTGATGGAACAGTCGCAATGAGCAATGCACTGAACAATGTCCCGCCGGTAGTCGAGATGGACTATCCGTTTCCGGCCAAGCCCCTTCCCCTGAGCGCCGAGCAGAAGACGACCCTGATCGCAGACATCAAGGCACTGCTCAAGGAGCGCAAGGCGGTGCTGGTCGCCCACTACTATACGGATCCCGAGATCCAGGCGCTGGCGGAGGAGACCGGCGGTTTCGTCGGTGACTCCCTCGAGATGGCCCGTTTTGGCCGCGATCATGAGGCACAGACCCTGATTGTCGCCGGCGTGCGCTTCATGGGGGAGACCTCCAAGATCCTGAGCCCCCACAAGCGGGTGCTGATGCCGACCCTGGAGGCCGAGTGTTCCCTCGATCTGGGCTGCCCCATCGAGCAGTTTTCCGCCTTCTGTGACGCCCATCCCGATCACATCGTGGTGGTCTATGCCAACACCTCCGCGGCGGTCAAGGCGCGGGCGGACTGGGTGGTCACCTCCAGCATCGCGCTGGAGATCGTCGAGCACCTGGACAGCCAGGGTCACAAGATCATCTGGGGCCCTGACCGTCACCTGGGTGCCTATATCGAGAAGAAGACGGGGGCCGAGATGCTGCGCTGGCAGGGCCACTGCATCGTCCACGACGAATTCAAGGCCCGCGCCCTGCGCGAGCTGAAGGAGCAGAATCCGGATGCCGCCGTGCTGGTGCACCCGGAATCGCCCGCCTCGGTGATCGAACTGGCCGATGCGGTTGGATCCACCAGCCAGCTGATCAAGGCGGCCAGGGAGTTGCCCCAGCAGAAGCTCATCGTGGCGACCGATCGCGGCATCTTCTACAAGATGCAGCAGGCCTGCCCGGAGAAGGAGATGGTGGAAGCGCCGACCGGTGGCGATGGTGCCACCTGCCGCAGCTGTGCCCACTGCCCCTGGATGGCGATGAACGGTCTGGTGGCCATCAAGTCGGCCCTGACCGACGGCGCCGAGCGCCACGAGATCCATGTGGATGAGGCACTGCGGGTGAAGGCTCTGATCCCGCTCGACCGCATGCTCAACTTCGCCGCCGAGCTCAAGCTCAAGACCCAGGGCAACGCCTGATCGTCTCTGATGGCAAGATGCAAAGAGGGCTCCCGCGGGAGCCCTCTTTATTTATCCGTCAGCCGAATCGTCAGATGATGACGGTGGAGAAGCTGTGCTCTTCATCCGGCGCAACGGTCACGCCTGCCTCGCTGGCGATGGCCGCTTCGACGCACAGCATGGTGCGATAGCCGTCATCGCTCATGTCGGCCATGGCACTCGCCCCTTCCAGCCAGGGAGTCCAGACCACCACGCTGTCGTGGTTGCCGCTGACTACCCGGGTCTGACGCTCGCCATCCTGAATGCTGACCTGGGCGTCTGGCTGCCAGTAGACCCTATCCAGCGGCCCGTTCAGGGTCAAGGCGCCCTGCTGCTGGCCATTCTGGCCAGTCAGCTTGTCGGCATAGGGCTCGCCAAGGCCGCTGACGCTCACAGCCTCCGGTGAGCTTATCTGCAGGTAGGTGTGCAGGGCACCGCCGTAGACGAGGGGCTCTTTACCTGTGTTGCGGGTAGTCAGTACCAGGGCCAGCTCCTTGCCCACCAGCACATCCAGCTCCAGCTCGAAGGCGTGGGGCCAGAGCTGACGAGTGGCCTCGTTGTCACGCAGAGACAGATGGACGAGCGTACCGTCGCCGTGATCGGAGACTCCGTCCAGCGTCCACAGGCTGGTGCGGGCAAAGCCGTGGGAGGGCTTGCCGCTGCCGACGCGGGCCGGCGCCAGGCCGAACCAGGGCCAGCAGAGAGGAATGCCGCCGCGAATGGGCTTGCTGCCATCCAGCACCGCCTTGTCGCTGAGCCAGATGGAGGCGGGTTCATCATGGCGCTGATAGCTCAGTACGTGGGCGCCAAACAGGCTGATTTGTGCCCTGGCGTAGCCGTTGTCGATGGTCAGCAGCGGCTGGCCTGCCGGGTGGTGGCTGAGGGTACAGTGGGCAGTCAGAGTGCGTGTCGGTTGCATGAGGACTCCTGTGCTCGCGCACATTCAGAAGAGAAGGGTGGAATAATCCCGGTCCAGAATACAAAAAGGCGGCCCATGGCCGCCTTTTTCAAGCTACTTGATTGCTTATCCCAAATTACTTGGAGATGTGAGCGATCAGGTCCAGAACCTTGCTGGAGTAGCCCATTTCGTTGTCGTACCAAGATACAACTTTAACGAACTTGTCGGTCAGCTGGATACCAGCCTTGGCGTCGAACACGGAGGTCTGACGCTCGCCCAGGAAGTCGGTGGAAACCACTTCGTCTTCGGTGTAGCCCAGCACGCCCTTCATGGCGCCTTCGGAAGCAGCTTTCATCGCTTCGCAGATTTCTGCGTAGGTGGCAGCTTTCTTCAGGTTGACGGTCAGGTCAACTACGGATACGTCCGGAGTCGGAACACGGAAAGCCATACCGGTCAGCAGGCCTTTCAGTTCCGGGATAACGACGCCAACAGCCTTGGCAGCACCGGTAGAGGACGGGATGATGTTCTGAGCCGCACCGCGGCCACCGCGCCAGTCTTTGGCAGACGGACCATCAACGGTCTTCTGGGTAGCAGTGGTAGCGTGAACGGTGGTCATCAGACCGGATTCGATACCGAAGGTGTCGTTCAGTACTTTGGCGATCGGAGCCAGGCAGTTGGTGGTGCAGGAAGCGTTGGAAACGATGTCCTGGCCAGCGTAGGTAGCGTGGTTAACGCCCATTACGAACATCGGGGTAGCGTCTTTGGACGGACCGGTCAGTACAACTTTCTTGGCGCCGGCAGCGATGTGCTTGCGAGCGGTCTCGTCGGTCAGGAACAGACCGGTAGCTTCGGCAACAACGTCAACACCGATGGCATCCCATTTCAGGTTGGCCGGGTCACGTTCAGCGGTAACACGTACGGTTTTGCCGTTGACAACCAGGTTGCCGTCTTTGACTTCAACGGTGCCCTTGAAGCGGCCGTGAGTGGAGTCGTACTTCAGCATGTAAGCCATGTAGTCAACGTCGATCAGATCGTTGATACCAACAACTTCGATGTCGTTGCGCTCGCAAGCCAGACGGAAGACGAAGCGACCGATGCGGCCAAAACCGTTAATACCTACTTTGATAGTCATAATTGGTTACCTAACTGTTCAGTAGTCAAAGAAAATTCCGCTTGTAAATTTACTAGAACTCCCCCGCGAGTCAACCAACAATCTGTCTGAAATTGCGCTATATCATGAAAAACTGTGAAATTTATTTTCTGTTTATGTAACTGACTACCAGCTTTTGGCGAAATAACTATCGATGGGACCGGCGTGGCAGTTATCAACAATAGTGCCTACTCGGTCACACAACCAGCCAGACAGATGTGTAAAAATGTGCGCGGTTTAGCATGGCCCATAGAGCCACTGTTCAAGTACCACCCATAAAAATTAATCAAAATAGTATAGATAGAATCCACAGCGGGAATTCTCAAACTATGACCACCCTGATTGAACAGCTGGCTGCCGCTAAAGGTATCGCCAGCGAGTATGTTGATGCCTGGGGCCACCCGGCTCAGGTATCCGAAGAGAGCAAGGCCGCCATGCTGGGCGCCATGGGTTACCGCGTCGACGACGAGGCGGCCCTGACCGAGCAGCTTGAGCAGGAGCACCGCCAGCACTGGCTGCGTGCGCTGGATCCCGTGATGGTGGTCCGCAGCGGCGAGCCCATTACCCTCGAAGTCCGTCTGCCCATCGAATTCGTCAACGACGCCCTCACCTGGCAGCTCAAGCTGGAGCAGGGCGGCCTGTTGTCCGGTCAGTTCACCCCCATCGACGGTGAGCTGGTCGGCGTGGCCGAATTCGAAGAGATGGAGTGCCAGGCCTATCGCGTGGCCCTGGATGTGCAACCCGAGCTGGGTTATCACGATCTGATCCTGCTGGAGGAGGGCAACGACGAGCCGCTCGCCAGCATGCGCCTAATCGTCGCGCCCAAGGCGTGCTACAAGCAGCCTCCCATCGCCAATGGCCGCAAGGTGTGGGGCCCGAGCGTACAGCTCTACTGCCTGCGCAGCCGCCACAACTGGGGCATCGGCGATTTCAGCGATCTGGGCCAGCTGGTCGAGAAGATGGCCGCTTGGGGCGCCCACTTCGTCGGCCTCAACCCGATCCATGCCCTCTATCCGGCCAACCCGGAGAGCGCCAGCCCTTACAGCCCCTCGTCCCGGCGCTGGCTCAACTTGGCCTACATCGATGTGGAGGCCGTGCCCGAATTCCAAGGGAACGCAGGTCTCAAGGCGGAAGTGGCAAGTCCCGCCTTCCAGCAGCATCTGAGCGAGCTGCGTGCCAAGGGCAACGTGGATTACACCGGCGTCATCGAGACCAAGCTCGGCATGCTGCGTCAGGTGTTCGATCAGGCGAGCCTCGGCGCCGAGCGTCAGGCCGCCTTCGATGCGTTCGTTGCCGCCGGCGGCGACAGCCTGCAGCAACAGGCCGCCTTCGATGCCCTGCAAGCCCACTTCTATGCCAAGGGCGAGAATGCCTGGGGTTGGCCGGTGTGGCCGGAGCCGTTCCGCGACTACCACAATCCTGAAGTGGCGACCTGGATGGCCGAGCACCGCCAGGACGTGAATTTCTACCTCTATCTGCAGTTCCTGGCCGACGAGCAGCTGGCCTGGGCCGACGCCCGTGCCAAGGCCGCCGGCATGGTGATGGGGATCTACCGCGATCTGGCGGTGGGCGTCTCCGAAGGTTCCACCGAGATCTGGGCCAACCGGGATCTCTACTGCCCGAAAGCCTCGGTCGGTGCGCCGCCAGATATCCTGGGCCCGCTCGGTCAGAACTGGGGTCTGCCTCCCATGAACCCGAACCAGCTGTTCGAGGCAGCCTACCAGCCCATGGTGGATCTGTTCCGCGCCAACATGCGCTCCTGCGGCGCGCTGCGCATCGACCACGTGATGGCCTTGCTGCGCCTGTGGTGGGTGCCGCCCGGAGAGTCCGCCGCCAAAGGCGCCTACATCTATTACCCGGTCAACGATCTGCTCGGCATCCTGGCCCTCGAGTCCCACCGCAACCAGTGTCTGCTGATCGGCGAGGATCTGGGTACCGTGCCGGAGGGGATCGACGTGACCCTCAAAGAGAACGGCGTCCACTCCTACAAGGTGTTCTTCTTCGAACGTTCCAAGGCCGATGGCGGCTTCATCTCCCCGGCTCACTATGCCGAGCAGGCGATGTCGGCGCTGACTACCCACGACATGCCGACCCTCAAGGGCTTCTGGCATTGTGACGATCTGGCGCTGGGGCGCGAGCTGGGTTTGTATCCAGATGAAGACGTACTCAAGACCCTGTATGCTGATCGCCACCAGGCCAAGCAGCGCATTCTCGACAGCCTGCACGGCCACGGGGCGATCTCCGGCAACATCAGCCACGACGTGAACTGGGTTGGCATGAACACCGAGCTCAACCACGGTCTGCAACTGCACATGTCCCGCGGCAGCTGTGCCCTGTTCAGCACCCAGCTGGAGGATTGGCTGGAGATGGACAAGCCGGTCAACGTGCCGGGCACCAGTTACGAGTACCCGAACTGGCGCCGCAAGCTCTCCACCGATCTGGAGGATATTTTTGCCAATGAGGCGCTCAAGGCGCTGGCAGGCAAGATGAGCCAGGCCCGTGACGAGGCCAGTCGTTGAGCCACTGCCGACAAAACGTGACTCACTTACATCCGCTTCGGCCCAGGCCGGAGCGGATGCTCAGCTATGAAAGGAAATCTCGATGCTCGTTGAACGTTTGGTTGCAGCCCGCTGTTCCGATCCCTTCTCCCACTTAGGCCTGCAGGCCAACCCGGATGGGCCCGGCCTCAAGCTGACCGTCTGGTTACCCGATGCCCAGGCCGTAAGGGTCAGGGATCTCAAGTCGGGCAAGATTGTTGCCACCCTGGCGCCCACCGATGATTCGGGCCTCTTTGAAACTGTTTTCACCCGCCGTAAAAATCCCTTCCCCTACCAGTTGCTTGCCGACTACCCAGATACCACCGTCGAGGTCATCGACCCTTATCAGTTCCAGGATGCGGGCTGGGCCGGGTTGGCGGAGCTCACCTACCAGCCGGAAAACCTCTATCACACGCTCGGAGCCCAGCTGCGCACCGTGGAGCATCTGGACCAGCGAGTGGAAGGGGTGCGCTTTGCGGTCTATGCGCCGAGCGCCACCGCGGTGAGCCTCATCGGCGATTTCAACTTCTGGGATGGCCGTCGTCACCCGATGCAGCGCAGCCAGTGCGGTCACTGGGTGCTGTTCGTGCCGGGCCTAAAGGCCGGGGATCGCTACAAGTTCGAACTGAAAGACCCCATGGGCAACCGGCTGCCGCACAAGAGCGACCCGGTGGGTTTCTACTGCGAGCAGTACCCCTCGTTCGCCTCCGTGGTCTATGACCACGACCAGTACCAGTGGCAGGATGCTGCCTGGCGCGAGAGCCAGCTGAACGACAAGCGTGAGCAGCCGCTCTCCATCTACGAGTTGCACGTCGGCTCCTGGAAGCGCCACCCCAACGGTGACAGCCTGAGCTGGCGCGAGCTGGCGGTGGAGCTGGTCGATTACGTCAAAGAGATGGAGTACACCCACATCGAGTTGCTGCCGGTCTCCGAGCACCCGTTCAGCGGCTCCTGGGGCTACCAGCCGGTGGGCATGTTCTCCCCCACCAGCCGCTACGGCACGGCTGATGATTTCAAATACTTCGTGGATCAGTGCCACCAGGCCGGGATCGGCGTGATTCTGGATTGGGTGCCCGCCCACTTCCCGTCCGATGCCCACGGTCTGGCTCGCTTCGACGGCACTCCGCTCTACGAGTACGAGGATCCGCGCCGCGGCTGGCATCCGGACTGGAACTCCTACATCTATGACTTCGGTCGCAACACGGTGCGCCAGTTCCTGGTGGCCAGCGCCCTGTTCTGGCTCGACAAGTTCCACGTCGACGGCCTGAGGGTGGATGCGGTGGCCTCCATGCTCTATCTGGATTATTCCCGCAACGAGGGGGAGTGGGTGCCCAACGTCGATGGCGGCAACCACAACTACGAGGCGATCAGCCTGCTCAAGTGGACCAACGAGGAGGTATACGGCAAGTACCCCCACGCCATGACCATCGCCGAGGAGTCCACCGCTTTTGCCGGGGTCTCCCGTCCCACCTTCCTGGGCGGTTTGGGTTTTGGCTTCAAGTGGAATATGGGCTGGATGCACGACACCCTCACCTACATGCAGAAGGAGCCCATTCACCGCCGTTACCACCACAACGACATGACCTTCTCCATGGTGTACCACTATGACGAGAACTTCATTCTGTCGCTCTCCCACGACGAGGTGGTGCACGGCAAGCACTCCATGCTCTACAAGATGCCGGGGGACGAGTGGCAGCAGGCGGCCAACCTGCGCGCCTACATGGGCTTCATGTATGCTCATCCCGGCAAGAAGCTCAACTTCATGGGCACCGAGATCGCCCAGAGCAACGAGTGGAATCACGATGCACAGCTGCCCTGGCACCTGCTGCAGTATCCCAAGCATGGCGGCCAGCAGCGGTTGATCCATGACCTCAACCACCTCTACCGTCATGAAGCTGCCTTGTATCAGGCGGACTATGAGCAGAACGGCTTCCGCTGGCTGGAGCACAACGACGCCGACAACAGCATCTTCGCCTGGCTGCGGGCCGACAAGCAGGGAGCCAACCCGCTGGTGGTGGCCTGCAACTTCACCCCGGTGCCGCGTATCGGTTATCGCCTCGGGGTGCCTGCGGCCGGTCACTACCGGGTGGTGCTCAACACCGACAGCGAGCATTACTGGGGCAGCAACTATGATGTGGGTCTGGTGTTCGTCGCCGAGCCGACCCCCTGGCAGGGGATGGCGCACAGCATAGTGCTGGACTTGCCGCCGCTCGCGACCTTGTTCATCAAACAGGAGCCTTGATGTTTGCAATGGAAAAGGGGCAGGACTACCCGCTGGGAGTGCTGCTCGACAAGACGGGTTGTCACTTCTGCGTCTGGGCGCCGCAATCGGACAAGGTGGAGCTCTGCCTGTTCGACGAGCAGGAGCGGGAGCTGGCCCGTCTCGAGCTGCCCGGCCGGCGCGGCCAGTACCGCTTCGGCTATGTGCGCGGGGTTCGGGCCGGCCAGCGTTACGGCTACCGGGTGCACGGCATCTCCCAGGAGGGGATGCTGTTCGACCCGGACAAGCTGCTGATCGACCCCTATGCCAAGGCACTCAGCCGCCCCACCTATTGGGACGATGCCCTCTATCAGGGGGACAGTGTGGCCATGGTGGCCAAGTCGGTGGTGGTGGATGATGCCTTCGACTGGCAGGGGGTGGGCAAGCCCGCCATCGAGCCGGCCCGCACCGTCATCTACGAGGCCCACGTCAAGGGCCTCACCCGCCAGCATCAAGGGGTGCCGAGCGAGCTGCGCGGCACCTATCTGGGGATCTGCCACCCGCTCATCATCGAACATCTCAAGTCCCTCGGCGTTAGTGCGGTGCAGCTGATGCCGGTGGCGGCCTTCATGTCCGAGCCCAGGCTCGAGCAGCTGGGGCTCACCAACTACTGGGGTTACAACCCCATCGCCTTCTTCGCCCCCGAGCCGCGCTATGCGGCGCAGGAGGCGGTGACCGAGTTCAAAACCATGGTGCGCGAGCTGCACAGGGCTGGGCTCGAGGTGATCCTGGACGTGGTCTACAACCACACCGCAGAGGCGGGCTTCGACGGTCCAGTGCTCTCCTTCAAGGGTTTTGACAACGCCGGTTACTACGCCTTCGAGGCGGGGGCCCACGGCCCCGATTACACTCGCCACGCCAACGTCACCGGTTGCGGCAACAGCGTCAATCTGGATCACCCCAACAGCCTGCGGCTGGTGCTCGACGCCCTGCGCTACTGGGTCACCGAGATGCAGGTGGACGGCTTTCGCTTCGATCTGGCGGTCACCCTGGCGCGCGAGGCGGGGGAGTTCGACCCCATGGGCGCCTTCTTCAAGGCCATGATGGCGGATCCCGTGCTGGCGCGGGTCAAGCTCATCGCCGAACCCTGGGATATCGGCCCCTTCGGCTATCGGCTCGGCCAGTTTCCGAGCCAGTGGCTGGAGATCAACGACCGCTACCGCGACACTGTGCGCGCCTTCTGGCGCGGCGATGCGGGCAAGATGGGGGACTTTGCCACCCGGTTGGTGGGGTCACGGGATCTGTTCCCGAAGAACTGGCGCTCCCCCCATACCAGCGTCAACTACCTCTGCTATCACGACGGCTTTACCCTGGAGGATCTGGTCTCCTACAACCAGCGCCACAACCAGGCCAACGGCGAGGACAACCGGGACGGCCACGGCAACAACCTCTCCTGCAACCACGGCGTCGAGGGGCCGACGCTCGACCCTAGGGTGAACAACCTGCGCCAGCAGCAGAAGCGCAACCTGATCGCCACCCTGCTGCTGTCGCAAGGCACACCGCACTTCCTCGCCGGCGACGAGATGGGCCGCAGCCAGCTCGGCAACAACAACGCCTACTGCCAGGACAACCAGATCAGCTGGGTCAACTGGCAGTGGCGACCGGAGGACGAGCGGCTGCTTGCCTTCACCCAGCAGATGATGGCGCTGCGGGCGGAGTCCACCGTCTTCTCCAACCTGCAGTTGAGCGACGACAGCTGGAATGGCGCCCCCAGCAGCTGCCACCAGGTCAACTGGTATCACCCGGATGGCCATCAGCTCACCGATCAGGACTGGCACGCCCCCATGGGGCAGGCGTTCGCCATGGACATCGGCATGATCGGCTGCGGCGGGGAGCGCTGGTTCGTGCTGTTCAACGCCAGCGACTACGACATCCAGTTTCGCTTGCCGCCGCCGGGGGATGGCATGGAGTGGATCCAGACCATCGACACCGCCACCAATGACGGCTTGCCGTTCCTGCCCGACGACATCAAGCGGCAGGTGGCGGTGGGCCGGGCCCACTCCCTCAAGCTGCTGGAGCGGGTAGCCCTGAGTGCGGTGGCGCTGGCGGAGGAAGAGGCGCTGGCCACTGCGGATGTTGCCGCCGTGTTGCCAACGGGATCACAGTTCCCGCTGGCGGGGTAGAGTGCGGCGCCCTGACTGGGTATGCTGGGCACCGTTATTCACGGCAAGGAGTCAGTATGAGCGGCAACACCCCCAACCCCGAGCAGTGGCGCAAGCAGTTGAGCGCCGAGCAGTATCATGTCTGCTGGGAGAAGGGCACGGAGCGTCCCTACAGCGGCGCCCTGCTCCACAACCGCAAGAGCGGCGACTACCTGTGTGTCTGCTGCAAGAGCGTGCTGTTTCACTCGGACGCCAAGTTTGATTCGGGCTGCGGCTGGCCCTCGTTCGATCGGGCCATCGACGGGACCGTGACCTACACAGAGGACAACAGCCACGGCATGAAACGGGTGGAGATCACCTGCAGCCAGTGTGGCTCCCACCTCGGTCACGTCTTCCCGGACGGGCCGACCGAGACTGGCCAGCGCTACTGCGTCAACAGCCTGAGTCTGGATTTCGATCCCGAGCTCTGAGCCTGGCGATCGACATGCATGCAAAAACGGCCCCCTGCCTTNGGCAGGGGGCCGTTTCTTTGTGGTCGCCGCCTGGGGCGCTCAGGCCAGCAGCAGGGTGGCTCCCATCAACAGGGTCGCCAGCGCCAGGATGGGCAGCCTGAGTGCCCGCAGCAGGTAGAAGCCGACGGCGGCCAGCGCCAGATCGGTGGGGGCCAGCACGGCGCTCTGCCAGACTGGCTGATAGAGCGCCGCCAGCAGCAGACCCACCACGGCGGCGTTGATGCCGGCGACGGCGCCGGCGAGGCGAGGGTGGGCCAGCCAGCTCTGCCAGCAGGGGCCCATGGCCCACAGCAGTAGAAAACCGGGCAGAAACAGCGCCAGGGTCGCCAGCAGAGCGCCGCCCAACGGGGTGGCCGGCAGCAACTGGGCGCCGAGGTAGGTCGCCAGGGTGAACATGGGGCCGGGCACCAGCTGGGCCAGGCTATAGCCAGTCAGGAGCTGCTGCTGGCTGAGACTGTGCCCTGCGCTCTCCGCCAGCAGGGGCAGCACCACGTGGCCGCCGCCAAACACCAGGCTGCCGGCCCGATAGAAGTCGGCGACCAGCTGGCCGACGGGCCCCCCCAGCAGCGGCAGGCCGACAAACAGCAGGGCGAACAGCAGCAGGGTGGGCCAGTGGGGTCGGCTCACAGTGCCGGCAGACGACAAGGGAGTGCCGCTGTGGTCTGCCTGGCGGGCACAGAGCAGGGCGGTGCCCGCCAGCATGACGAGCTGGGTGAGCAGGCCGGGTTGCCACCAGAGGGCGGCCGCGGTGGCGACCATGATCCCCTGGCTCTGCGTTGTCTTGCAGAACTGGCGGCTCATGGTGAGCACCGTATCGGCGACCACCACCAGCGCCAGCAGCTTGAGGCCGTGCAGGGCGGCATCGAGCCAGACGTTGTTGCCGAGCTGGCCCAGACCGATGGCGGCGGCCAGCAACAACAGGAAGGAGGGGAGGGTGAAGCCGGCGAAGGCGGCCAGCGCTCCGCCAAGCCCGGCCCGCTGGCGGCCGATGGCAAAGCCGAGTTGGCTGGAGGCGGGGCCCGGCAGCAGTTGGCAGAGGGCCAGCAACTGGGCGAATTCGGCCTGGGTCAGCCAGCCCAGCCGCTCGACGAAGGTGCGCTGGAAGTAGCCGATATGGGCGGCCGGCCCACCAAAGCTGATGCAGCCCAACCACAGAAATTGCATGAATACCTGTCCCACCTCGTCGCTCCCCTCGCGCATTTCATCAGACGGTGGAGATGATATGACAGTGCGATGACTTTTTGATGACAAATCTGGGGGCTGCTGGCAGGTAGCCGCGCCTTGTCAGCCAGCAGGCGATGGCTTATGGGGCCGGCTGGCTCGAGGTCGGCAGGTTGCAACGATTCGCCAGCCAGCAGGCGATGGTTTATGGGGCCGGCTGGCTCGAGGTTGGCAGGTAGCAACGATTTGCCAGCCAGCAGGCGATGGTATGGGGTGGGCTGGTTTGGCGTCGGCAGATAGCAGCGGCCAGCCAGCCAGTCAGCAGGCGATGGTCTATGGGGTGGGCTGGTTTGGCGTCGGCAGATAGCAACGGCCAGCAAGCCAGCAGGCAATAGACTGGCGGCTGGCATCGAAGTGAGGCTCTGGCAGATTGCGCGGGTCGCACCAGACCCAGCCTTCGCACTTCTCCGGCTCCAGCAGCTGGGGCTCTCCCTCTACCTCGGCCAGCAGGGTGACCGAGACATAGTGCAGGCCGCTCTCGCGCCAGGTCTCCAGATTGTTGGTGACGGCGATGACGCTGGGGTTGCTGATCCGAAAACCCGTCTCCTCGGCCACTTCCCGGATCGCTGCCGATTCGAACGTTTCTCCCAGCTCCAGATGGCCGCCGGAGATGGACCAGTAGGGGGCGTGGCTCCCCTTGCGCTTACCAAGCAGCACCTGGCCCTGGCGGTTGGTGAGGATCACGCCGACACCGACGCGGGGATAGGGAGTTGACATAAGAAGGGCTCCTTGCAGGGATGACGCGGGACAAGCAGGGAGCCCATGAGCGGCTCCTTGCACAAACGGCGGATTGCACCATAAAAAACGGGCCCACCTTAGGTCGGATGGGCCCGTCATGCAAGCAGTCTGCGGCGTCAGGCGCCAGAGCTGCGGATGTAGTGGTCTAATCATCCCGGACACCATTTTAGGTGGTACAGTCGCCACCCAGACCTGAGGTGTTCAATGACAAGATTACGTCGCTCATTTACTGCCGAGTTCAAGCTGGAAGCCGCATCCCTGGTGCTCGACCAGGGATATTCTGTCCCCGAAGCCAGCCGTTCACTGGATGTCGGTGAAACCGTGCTTCGCCGCTGGGTTCAGCAGCTTCAATCCGAACGAACTGGCACAACCCCGATCAGCAAGGCGCTGACCCCGGAACAGCAAAAAATCCAGGAGCTGGAAGCCCGTATCAACCGGCTCGAGCGCGAAAAGGACATTCTAAAAAAGGCTACTGCTCTCTTGATGGCGGACGAATTCACACGTACGCGCTGATAGACCGATTAAGGGAGCAAGCCCCCATCACCCTGGTCTGCTGCGCTTTTGATGTTCCCACGTCCTGTTTTTACGACTATCAGGCTCGCAAACGGGTGATTAACCGTGAGCGGATGCAACAACGCAGCGAGTTGCGCCGTTTGTTCAAAGCGAGCCGGGACTCGGCTGGCAGCCGCGCCTTGATGTCGATGATGCAAGAGTTGGGACATCAGATTGGTCGATTCAAAGTGCGCAGT